>NZ_JBNCOB010000002.1:0-127177 GCF_049847285.1 Micromonospora sp. DT62 | reverse complement strand
TCGTCACCGTGTACGTGTAGGTGACCTCGTCGCCGGCCTGGAGGCCGCTGGCCGGTGTGCCGGTCTTGGTCAGGGTCAGCTTCAGGTTCACCTCGGGGCTCGACGCCGCGCAGGTGTGGGTGAGCACGAAGAAGTCGGCGGTCCCGGAGATGACCGCCGAGGCGCCGGTCAGCGTCCAACCAGCCGGGACCCTGATCCAGGCCTTGCTGGTGCCCAGGTTGTTGACGATGGCGCTGTTGGGGTCGGTCGGGATCGTCCGGGTGACGGCGCCGCCGGGCGTGCTGAACGTCGCCGTGACCGACAGGAAATCGCCGCTGGTCTGCTGGTTGCCCGGCAGGTTGAACACCCAGACGTCCTCGTTGGCGAAGGGCCCGCCGCCCAGGTTGGGATCGCAGTTCTGAGTGGCCTGGGCCGCCGTCGTCGGCACGTTGCCTGGATTGATGTTGATGGTCTCCGCCGCCAGGGCCGGCGAGCCGCCCAGCAGCAGGGCACCGGCCAGCATCGCGAAGACGGCCAGCCGGGCGCAGAGGCGGGCCGGTCCGTTCGTGATAGAGGTTCTGCTCATGTAAATCCCCCGTGCGTTGATCGTTGACAACGGTGGCAACGAGGGGTAGAGACATCCGTCACGTCGGACCAAAGAGAATCCCCCGCTAGGGGTACTGCCACGCCGACCCTGAACGCTCACCTTTTATCCGGCCGGGGATATCCCCGGCCGGATGGTGCATGATGGTTGATCAGTCGCGTACCCGTACGACGCAGTAGGTAGTGTCGGGGGTCGCCGGGACGGACAACCGCGCGTTGACCGCGTACAGGCTCGAGCCGAAGGAAACCACAGCCGACGGCTCATCGAGGTCGCGGTCACGGATCACGTCGACCGGCGTGGCCCGCGTCAGCCGCTCGTTGAGGCGGAACTTGGCGATCACATTGTTCCGGTTGCGCACCACATACAGCGTGCGCCCCTCGAGCAGGAGACCATCGCCATTGGAGACCGACACGCCGCACGTGCTGATCTGGGCGGCCATGCCCGCGCGGGGGTCGAAGCAGTAGAGCCGGCCCGTCCTGGCCTGCACGACAATGAGCTTGCCCGCCCAGGCGGCGACGATGCCGGTGTTACAGGCGGTGGGGTCACCGAGCCCGCCCGGCAACGGCAGCGCGCGTACTCCCGACTGTTTGGGCAGCGAGCCATGGCGGCCGAACTCGACGCAGTAGATCTTGGCCTTCTCCGAGTCGGTGAAGAACACGGCCTTGTTCGTGGCGGTCACGCCGTCGATGAACCCGCCGCCGAAGTCGTACGTCGCCAGGCATTCGCCGGTCGACTCACGGTAGACGGCCGCGCCGCCCATGTTGCCGCAGGCCGCCCAGATCCGGCCCCGTTCGACGTCCAGACCCGTTGCCTGGGTGCCGGACACGGGCGGCACGAGGAGCATCCCCTTGCCGGTGCGCAGGTCGGCACACCAGATGCATCCGTCGGCCATGGAGCTGACATAGATCTTCGTGCCGGTTCCCCGGGCGATCCCCTCCGGGCAGAACCCGTTCGGCAGGTTGATCACTGAGGGATACCGGCCGTGCCCGTGGTGAGCCGAGGCCGGAGCCGCGGCGATGGCGGCCCCGATGGGCGCGGCGACGGCTGCGGCCAAGAGCGTTCGTCTGTGCACTGTCGTGGTCCTTCCGATAGGCGAATACCTATATGGGACCTGTGGATCAAGCGCCGGGGCCACTCCGCCATTGCTCGACAAGTGGCCGGACGGAGGCCGCGTGCCAGACCCGCCGATCGCCGCCGCCGGAGGAGCCCGCGCGCCAAGGATCCGAAGAGACCGGCCCGAACGGGTGATCGCATCGAGACCGCAGGGGTTCTGACCATGTCGGTGACCCGGTCAGGCAGTGCCGCTTGCGGCTGGCCGGATAGCTCCACGGGAGCCGTCCGGTCGGGAGTACCTGTGCGCCCGGCAGGATTCGAACCTGCGGCCTTGGGATTAGAAGTTTTCAAGGCCAGTGTTCACCGCGATTCACCTACGTACGGAATTGCAGGTCAGGGCACGTACGCGGACCCCCGGGGATGATCACGGACTGACGCGTACTGCAACGGAATCTGCAACGGCCCGGAAGGGCTACAGACCGTAGGCGGGCCGGGCAGGAGTTGGCGCTCCTGTGCTCCCGGCCCTTGATCGCCGCTAGGAGGCGACCCGTGAGCATCATTGCATCCACACCCGAGCCGGCCAGTAGCCGGCCCATCGACCCGGACACCCTCGCCGCGATCCGCGCCGACCTGCCCGAGCGGGTCGCCGAGCTGCAGTCGACCTACCCGGTCCCGCTGTCCGCCGCCGAGGTGGCCCGCCGGCTGGGTGTCACCGAGGCCGAGGTGGTGGCCGCCTCGATCCCCGCGCCCCGCCAGGGCGGCAACGCCGGCCGCTGGCCGATGAACCCCGCGCACACCGCCCGCGTCGACACCACCCCCGCCGTGCTGGCGGACGCGCCGGAGTCCTTCAAGGACGGCTACGCCCACGGCTACGCCGACGCCCTCGGTCGCGTCGTCGCCCGCCCGGCCGTCGACCAGGGCTCCGACCGGGAGTTGGTCGACCTGATCGAGCTGGCGCTGAGCAACAACCCCGAGGCCGTGCGGCGTCTCGCCGCCGCCTGCCGGCTGCCCGGCGTCGCCGGCAAGCTCGCCATCGAGCAGGTCGCCCGGGACCTGGGCGTCTTCCCCGCCGCGCCCTGCCCCGCCTGGTGCGACCGTGACCACGCCGGCGAGGTCGTCGAGGTCGACGGGTTCACCCTCGGCACCGTGCACGAGCGGGTGCTGGCCGAGGTGACCGCCGACCACGCCGCCTGGTGCGACCGGCCGGCGACCGCGAGCGTCTACGTGGAGCGGTCCGACGAGCGCGGCCTGGTCGTCACCCCGACGCGGGTGGTGCTGTGCGTCGCCGAGGGTGCCGAGGGTGTCCGGGCCGGCACCGAGGACACCGAGGGGTGGGCCGGCACCCCCGAGCAGGCCGAGGCGTTGGCCGAGGCCCTGCTGGCCGGCGCTCGCGTGGTGCGTGCCGGAGCCGGCACGGCGTACCGGGTCGACGTGTACGACGCCAACGACGTGCTGCTCACCTCCCGCGAGGTGACGGCGGCCGACGACCGGGCGGCGCTGACCGCCGCCGGCAGCCTGGTCGACGAGCTGGGCGGCGCCGCGCTCGCCGCGGTGTTCACCACCGGCCCGGCCGGCGTCCTGGTCTACGTGGACAGCGTCTCCCGCTGACCTGCTCGCCCGGCGGGGCCGCTGGCCTGCCCTCGGTCCCGCCGGGCCCCCTCTGCCTGACTTCCCTCTCTCGTGAGGAGGTGCCCGTGATGGGTGCCCGCATCAACCGCCTGGTCTATCGCACGGTCGCCGTCTGCGCCCTGCTCGCCGGCCTGGCCGCCCACCACAACCACACGACGCAGCCCTGTGGCGACCAGCTCGGCGCGGCCGGCATGTGCGTGTCGACGAGCTGGGCGGCCCGCTGATGGCCCGCCCGAACTGCCCCGCCTGGTGCCTGCCCACCGCCCACAACCAGGACCCCGAAATGCACATGTCCGCCCCGGTCGAGGTCACCACCGACGCCGACCGGTACGTGCTGCACATCGAGTCGGCCGGCGACAGCACGCCCTACCTGACGGTGGCGCAGTTCTCCGAGCCGGTGGACCCGACCGACGAGCCGAGCTTCGAGCCGGACAACTTCCTGGTGCTGAAGCTCGCCACCGCCGCCGAGCTGTCCAGCGCCGTCACCGCCCTGATCGCCCGCGCCCTTGGAGGTGCTCGATGACCCCTACCGCTGCCGTCGCCCTGGTCGCCGTGCTGCTCGGCGGGCCCGCCGTGATGCTCACCCCGTTCTGGCTGGCGCACCTGGCCAGCGAGTCCCACGCCGACGACACCGCCGCCACCATCCGCCAGGCGTCCACCACCGCCGACCGTCCGAAGGAACTTGCCCGATGACCGCCGAGGAACACCAGCTGCTCGCCGTTCGTCTGGGCGTGGCCGCCGACAGCATGGCGGCCCGGTACGGCCTCACCTGCATGGAGATCGCCTACGCCCGGCCCGGCACCGACGCTCACGCGCTGGCCCACCGGAAGGCGTCCCGCCAGTACCGCGCCCTGATGCGCCTCACCGCCGCCCTGACCAACCTCGCCCTGACTGGAGTGACCCTGTGAACCGGAGCACCATCACCAGCCGTGCCGCTGCCGCCCTCGTGGCAGCCGTGGCCGGGTTCGCGTCCTACCAGCACATCTACGACGTGGCCAGCAAGGCCGGGGAGCACGTCACCGTGTCGGCGGTGCTGCCGCTGGCCATCGACGGGCTGATCCTGGTCGCCACCCTCGCCATGCTCGACGACAAGCGGCAGCACCGGCGGCCGCGGCTGTCCGCCCGGGTCGCGTTGGTGTTCGGCATCCTCGCCACCCTCGCCGCGAACGTGGCCAGCGCGAATCCGAACGTCACCGCCCGCCTGGTCGCTGCCGTCCCCGCGGTGAGCTTCCTGCTCGCCGTCGAGGTCCTGTCGCGGTCGGGTCGGCCGCTGCCCGTCGACGAGCTGCCGCCCGCCGAGGCCGCCGACGAGCCGGCCCCGGTGCTGGCACCCGTCTACGTCTACGCCGCGCCGATCGGTCCCGAGCCGGCCCCGGTCGCACCTGAGCCGGTGGTTGAGCCGGTGCGCCGGCCCCGGGTCACCGCCCGGTCGTTGACCGCCGCTCAGCGCGTCGAGGCGGCTCACGAGCGGCACCCCGACGCCACCCACGAGCGGATCGCGCAGCTTGCCCGCTGCTCGGTGGCGACCGTCAAGCGCCACCGGCCGAAGCCTGCCGTGACCGGCTCACCATCCGCGCCGGACGCTGCGGAAACGCCGTCCTCCGACCGGGTCAACGGGACCCTCCTGCACCTGGCGGGCGGTCTCCGATGAGCAAGCCGACCGTGCCGAACACGATCACCGGCCAGCAGTACGCCGACCTGTCGCGGCGGGCGCAGAAGGCCGCGCCGTCCCTGTTCGACCCGAAGCCGATCCGGCAACGCAAGGCGTCGCAGGCACAGCAGCGGAAGGCGGTGCAGAGCTGATGAACCGCCGTCGGATCCTGCTCGCCCTGGTCCCCGTGAACGTCGCCCTGGCGGTGTTCGCCGACAACGGGTGGACCCGCACCGCCGCCGTCTGCGGCGCCGTGGGCTGCCTGCTCGCCTACCTCGCGGCCCGGCCGGCGAGGGCCGCCAACGTCGACCCGGCGGGCATGCCGGTCGGCACCGTCATCGAGCGCGCCGGCGTGACGGCACGCAAGACCCGCCGCTCCGACCGCGACCCGTGGCCGTGGTTCAGCGACGGCGTCGCGTACTCCGACGAGTGGGCAGCGCGCCTGCTCGCCACCGACAACGACCACACCAAGCAGGAGGACTGACCCATGGCTGACACCGCCGACCAGCGCGCCCGTATCGCCGCCGAGCTGCTCAACAGGGACGCCGACCGTCGCGACCGGGAACGCGCCGAGCAGGAGCAGCGCCGCGAGTCGCGTGAGCGGACCCGCCAGTTCGAGGGCAACGAGCACGGCAGCCGCTGACCACCACCGCAAGCGCGGGCCCCGGCCGCACCCATCACAGCCCGGCCGGGGCCCGCATCCCCACGAGAGGAAGTGACCAGCATGGCAGAGCCCATCCACACCGACGACCTGGAGCCGGTCGTGCCGGCACCGCGTACCCCGCTGTTCGAGGCGCCCGGCGAGCAGCTGGCCATCGAGGGCGGCCGGGAAGACGGGCCGCCGGTCGACCCGCCGCGGGCGTCGACCACGTTCGCCGACATCACCAGCCGCTACTCCGGCGACCGCAAGCCGATCGTGCCCGCGTCGCTGCGCTCGGCCGCCGGCCGTCACGCCCTCATGGTCGAGGCCGTGTCGTTCGTGACGTACTCCGCGGCCATCCACGCCACCCGGTCACCGAAGTACGCGGCCAAGGCGGCGTGGTACGCGCCCATCGGCCTGTTCCGGCTCACTGGCAAGGGCATCTACTGGTGCCTTGACCTGGAAGGGTTCGGCATCCGCCAGGACGCCGCCACCCGCAAGAACGTCGACGACTACCTCGCCCTGTCCCGGCAGCGTGACCGGCGCGTGGGCGCCCGCGCCTGGCTGGCCGTGCCGGTGGTGCTGCTGCTGGTGGTGCTGGTCGGGCTGCTCGTGTTCGTCGCCCCGTGGTGGGCGCAAGCCCTCGCCGCCGCCCTGATCGTGCCGCTACTCGCCCGCGCCGGCCGGCCCATCGACGCCCCGATCGTGGACCGGGTCTTCAACGCCGAACGGTTCATCCGCCTCACCGCCGGACTCACCCGCGCCGCGATCATGGCCTGCAACGTCAAGGGGATCAAGAACCCGACCGACGTCAAGTTCGTCCGCGACATCTACCGGGCCGGCCCCGGGCATGAGGCCCTGGTGCTGCTGCCCGCCGGGGTGCTCGCCACCGACGTCATCGACGAACGCGACCGCCTCGCGTCCGGGTTCCGGCTGCCGAAGTCGCAGGTGTGGCCCTCCACCGTCGAGGGCGAGCACCCGGGCGTGCTGTCCATCTGGGTGGCCGACAAGCCGGTCAGCTCGATGCGGGCCCCGGCGTGGCCGCTCCTCGAGGACGGCACGTTCGACTACTTCACCGGCGTGTTCGTCTACGGCCACGACGAGCGGATGCGCCCGGTCACCTACAGCCTGGCCGAGAAGAACAGCCTGTTCGCCGGCATCCCCGGCTCCGGCAAGACCCTCGCCGCGCGGGTGGTGCTGCTCGCCGCGATCCTGGACCCGCTGGTCGTCACCGTGGTGTTCGACTTCAAGGGCTCCGGCGACGTCGACTGCTTCGAACCGCTCTGCCCGGAAGGGCTGTTCGGGTCCGGCGCCGACGAAGCCACCAAGGCCGCCGGCCTCGCCGCCCTGGAGTGGCTGCTGACCGAATGCGACGAGCGGGCCCCGCTGGTCCGTAAGTACGCAGCTCAGGGCATGAACACCGTCAACAAGGTCAACCGGCGCATGGCCGAGCACGACCCACGGCTTCGCCCCCTGGCCGTGTTCCTCGACGAGCTGCAAGAGCTGCTCACCGACCCGAAGCACGGCAAGCGCGCGAAGTTCCTGCTCACCAGCATCATCAAGCGCGGCCGGGCCCTCGGCATCCACGTCATCTTCGCCACCCAGCGCATCGACAAAGAGAGCGTGCCACGCGGCATCAGCTCCAACATCGCGTTGCGGACCTGCCTGGCGGTCACCTCCCACACCGAGACGGACCTCGTGCTCGGCACCGGCAGCTACGCCCGCGGCGCCCGCCCCACCGAGTTCGAACCCGGCGACTCCACCGGCCCGAAGGACTCCGGCTGGGGCTACCGGGCTGGCGCCGGCCCCACCAGGCCCTGCCGGTCGGCGTACGTCGACAACCCGGCCGCAGAGAAGGTCGTAGCCCGCGCCCTGGAGATGCGCCGCGGCGAGCAGCCCGTCGAGGTGCCGCGCATCGCGCTGCGGAACCTGCTCGCCGACGTCCGCCAGGTGTGGCACGAGGGCGAGGACGCCATCTGGTCGGAGCTGATCGTGCCCCGGCTTCAGGCCCTCGACCCCAACGCGTACGGCGACCTGACCGTCGAGGTGTTCGGGGCGTGGATGGCCCGCGCCGGCGTGAAGACCGAGAGCATCGGGCGGCGCATCGACGGCAAGCCGACCACCCGCAAGGGCGTCAAGCTGGCCGTCCTGGAGGCCCGGATCACCGAACGCAACGCCGAGACGATCGCCGGCACGGACCTCGCTGAGGTCGACTCCTGATAGCCCCGACGGGGGCTAGCGCTAGCCCCTGCGCTAGCCCGCCTGAGCAGGCAACTAGCCGCTAGCCCTCGTCACCGCCCGATCCCCAATTTCGGCCCCTGGAGGCCCTGTGAGAGCCACGTTGACCGCTAGCGCTATCGCCCTGGTCGCGCTCGCCTGGTACCCCATGTCCTGCTGGCTGCACCCGCTACGCGACTGCTGGTGCTGCAAAGGCCAAGGCGTCCACCGGCCCACCGACGACAAGGGCCGCCCGCGACGCATCGCCCGCCCCTGCCGCTGGTGCCGACAGACCGGCAAGCGGTGGCGCCTCGGCCGCCGCGTCTGGAACCGAGCCCGCGAGAAGTCACGCGGGGCGTGAACCGTCGAGCCGGCCCGGTCTGTCGGCGAGGTGACAGAAGCCTCCCGTGCCGGCGGCCCAGACGTGACGATCAGCGGCCATGACCGAACACCGCACCCACGTCCAAGAAGCTGCCGAGTTCTTGAGGCACGCGCCGAAGCAGGACTCGCTGGCGGCCACGTCGGCGCTCGCGCAGATGGCATCGGCGCATGCCGCGCTCGCCATCGCCGGAGAACTGGCCGCCCTACGGCAAGCGCTTGAGAGCCTCCCCGGGTCGGTGACCGACCGGGACGGCTTCAGCTCCGCCGACCACCTCCGCAGCATCAACGAGTGGGTCGAGCGCATCGCTAAGGGCTGACCCCGGCACAGCGAACGGCCCGCCAGGATCGATCCTGGCGGGCCGTTCTGCGTGCCCTGGACTGCCGTACCTCCGCCGGCGTCACGCTCAGGGGGCGGTGCAACGTCAACGTCGCCTGAGCGTACCCACCGGGGCTGGTCGCGCCGAACGTCAGATCGTCGACCTGGTCGGTGACGTGGACATCGCGTGCGCTGGTTTTCAGCCGCACCGACAGCGGCACCGGCAGGCTCATGGGGCAGTGCCCTGCGTCATCCTTGCCCGCACGGCACGCTGAGCCGTCAACAGACGGTCGTTCGCCTTCACCACCGCCGCCCACGCCCGACTCCGGACATCCGCCGCAGCCTCACGAGCATGCTCCGCCCGACGCACCGCCAACAGGTCCCGGGGAGCCGGCCCGAAGTCACCGGCCCGCTCCATCTCCGTCTGGCGACGGGCCGCATCGGCGTCAACCGACAGCTCCGCCCGAGACACCTCCATCACGGCGTCTACCCACTCGCGGTTGCGCTGATCGAACGCGATTCGCGCCACCGTCACCGACTCCGTAGCGGCCAGCACCTCCGGGTCCTCCCGCATCGCCACCGACACCGGATCGGGCGTCGTATGCACCTCGCCGAGCTGCCTGAACTGCCCCGTGGTGTACGGACCCGGCCCGAACAGCTCCCGCATCTTGCACCGCGGACAGTCAGCCGCCTCCATGTGCTCGCTCACCTGCTCGCCGCCTCTCTCCGCCGCTCCGCCTCGTACCTGATCAGGCGCACCGCAGCCGCCGCCAACACCTCGCGGGCGTTCTGCTGCGCCCGCAACCGCTCGGCGATCTGCCGCAACTCCTCCCGCGTCGCCGGATCCAGCCCGTCCCCGCCGCCGGACTCCGGCGCTGGCGTTCGCGTGCCCACCGCCAGCGTCTGCGTGCCCACGCCTGCACCACGGCGCACCGGCGACACCTCGTGCACCGCCAGGGCCTGAATCACCTGCTGGGCACCCGCCCGCAGCTCGGCCGGGTTCGGCTGCCGCGACCTCAGCACGTCGTACCCGTACGACCACTCCTGATCGACGCCTCGGTGCCGCAGCCACTCGTACACATCGCGGCCCGTCGCCATGCCCAGCAGGATCAGCCCGTCGAACACGGCGTGG
This sequence comes from Micromonospora sp. DT62, assembly GCF_049847285.1. Classification (NCBI taxonomy): domain Bacteria; kingdom Bacillati; phylum Actinomycetota; class Actinomycetes; order Micromonosporales; family Micromonosporaceae; genus Micromonospora; species Micromonospora sp. DT62. The sequence continues at coordinate 117,575 of NZ_JBNCOB010000002.1, read as the reverse complement.
TCGCCGACTTCCCGCACCGACCCCAACCCGACCGGCAGCGCCCCGCCGCCGTACATCGCCGAGTGCTGCCACTGGCTGATCACCGCCTGTCCAGAGCCGATGAACGCCCCTGGGTCGTAGCAGTCGCCGTCGCTGTCCACCACGCCGGGCGTGATCGTCGCGATCACCGCCGACACCGTGGCCACCGCGCCGTCACCAGCGCCGGACGGCTGACCCACCCGCGCCGGCCCAGCCGCCGCCTTCACCAGCCGCGTCACCGCGAAGCCTCGAACACGACCAGGGCGTCATGCGCCGCCGCCACCAACGCAAGCACCTGCCGCCCCCGTACCGCACCCAGCACCGCCACCAACTCCGGGCCACGATCACGCAGCCCCGCGAGCCTGGCCCGCAACGCCGGTATCTCCTCGTCAACCAGGATCCGCACCCGCGCATCCTCGATCAGTTCCTCCGCGACGAACAGCGCCGCCGCTGCGTCTGCGTCCACCCTCGCTACCCTCCAACGCCTCCAGGCTGGCCAACGTGATCCGCCGGCCCACCGCCACCAACGCCCCCGCGGCGACCCGGCGCCGGACCGTCCTGAGCGAGACACCCAGCCGCCGAGCCGCCACCTCATGAGCGACCAACCGATCATCAGCAGCCAGCCCGGCGCCGGTCGAATCCTGGCCGCGTATGGCCTCCGGTGGCCGCGAACTGGCCGCTACCGCCACCTCGAACAGCTCCCGCAGGTCGGCAGGCACCGCCCACCCGTCCCGCTCGCACCGCTTGACGTGCTCGCCGAGCGCCAGCACCAGATGCCGCGCCGCCAACGGGTCAAGAGCCAGCACGATCACCTGTCACACCACCGTCACAGCGACTGTCACAGCCGTTACGCCCGTAACGGCCACGAGGGAGCGTAAAGCGAGTTTGAGCAGGTCAGACGGCAGCGTTACGGCGCAACGCTGCCCGTAACGACCCCCCCACCCCCATGCCCGGGGGGAGAAAAGCCTGACGGAGGACGAAGGGTCTGGGGATGTCACTCTGCGTCGTCCGGGTGCCCCCCTACCTCCACGCTGTGTGACTTCGGTGGGCTTCGGTGTGGGTTGGTCTGCTGTCCGTTGCGGATCGGGCTCGGTGGACAGGGCTGATAGTGCGGCTGCCTGCCTCATCGGGGGCCACCTCGGCGGCCACGGCCACGGGAGCCCCGCTGGCGGACCCTGCCCGTACCCCTCGGCGCGGCCTGTTCGGCCGTCTGCGTGGCGCTCAGCGGGCCGATGTCGGCGGTGGGCGGTCGGCATCCGGCGCAGGTGCCGTACTGGTAGATCAGCGGTCCGAGTTGGACCATGCCGGGGTAGATGCCGTCTGCGTGCTCCGGTCCGGTGCACTGGTGGCCGCAGGCGTCGCAGGTGCGGTCCCGGTCGCTGTTGCGGGGTAGGGCGAGCAGGTGGGCGCAGGCAGCGCACACGAGTAGGTTGGGTTTCCACGCCGCCGCCAGCACCGGCTGTGGCCGGTCGGGGGTGGGCTGGTGCCGGCAAGTGCTGACGCGGCCGTCCGCCCACGCGGTGAGGGTGTCGAGCAACCCGAGGCGCACCCAGTCGGGCACGTCGGCGGCGGCGGTGGGGTGGGCGCTGTCGGCGTTGGCGTGGCGGGCGGCGGCGGTCATGAACCGCAGCGCGTCGCGGGTGGCGGCGTCGGCCTGGTCGACGAGCCCGGCCGGGGTGGCGGCGCGGATCGCGTCGACGAGCTGGTGGTACCGCGGGTGCAGCATGAGCTGCTCCAGCGCCAGGGCGGCGGTCATCGGCCGAGCCCGTCGCCGATGTGCTGGCCGGGCTGCCACTGGCTGAGGGCTTCGATCCAGGCGTCTGCGCCGACTGCGGCGGGGCCGAGCTGGGCGACGGTGGCGAGCAGCGGCCCGATGAGGGTCGCGGGGTTGATGGTGGCGAGCACGTCGGCGGCGCCCTGCTGGTCGCCTCGGTGGAGGGCGGCGAGGATCGCCACGGCGTCGCCGGCCGGGTCGGGGTTGGGGTCGTCGCCGGGGGTGGGTTCGTCGGTGGGGAACGCCTGCCGGTAGTCGGCGGTGGTGGCCTTGGTGGTGGGGCAGGGCACGGAGTGCACGACGGTGGCCTCCCACGCTCCGGCGTCGGGTCCGTCGTGGTCGACGACGATGCCGAGGCCGCCAGCGCAGTCGGGGCAGGCGGTGAGGGCGGCGGTCGCCGTGAGGATGTCGGCGAGGTTGATCAGGGTGGTGCGGGTCATCGTGCTGCCTCCGGGTTGGTGTCGGGCGTGGTGTCGGCGGCGCTGGGTCGGTACGGGGCGAGTTCGTCGGCGGCGTCCCAGGCGGCTTCGTCGAGCACCTGCTGGGCTTCCCACGCGGCGACCTCGCCGACGACGTGCAGCGCCAGGGCGGCGGTGGACGGGTGGTTACGGATCACGGCTGGTCCTTCCGGGTCTGCTTGTGGGCGTGGCGGGCGGCGAGCCCGGCGGACCGGCGAGCGGCCAGCTCGGCGCGCTCCCGGCGCCGCTGCTCGCGGCGGGCCACCGTGGCGGCCACCGCGGCGTCGATCCGGGCGGCGCTCTCTGCGTCGAGGCCGTCCGGGGCGTCAAGTGGGCGGGCGAGGATGGCCCGCCAGCAGGGCTGGTTGTCGCTGCCGTCGACGTGGAAGAACCTGTCCGGCGGCTGGACGTAGACGGCGGCGGCCCGGCAGACGGGGCATCGGGCGGTGGTCGCGGCGAGGCCGGTAGTCGGGTGCCGGCTGGTGGTCATACGGCATCACCCGGTCGCATGGCTCGGCACGGAAGACACCCGACATGCTCGGGTCGGTTGCCGCGCACCCACCAGGCGTGGGGCGTGGCCGGTTCGGTGGTTGGTGCGGCGACAGCGGCGACAGCGGCGACAGGGGCCGCGTCTTCGCTGTTCAGCGCGGTTAGGGTGGTGTCGCCGGTGGTGTCGCCACGGGTGGCGACAGGCGGCGACACGTCGCCGGGGGGTGTCGCCGCCTGTCGCCGGTTGTCGCCACGGGTGGCGACGGGTGGCGCCGGGGGCCCATCCGGGGCTTGACCTGCGGTTTCTTCCTCGCTGTCGCCGCTGTCGCCGCTGTCGCCACGGTGGAGGTGTCGCCCGGCGTCCGGGTGGAGTTCGTAGCCGGTGGCGTCAGCGGTGCGGCGCACCCATCCGAGTTCGGCGAGGTAGGTCAGGATCCGGTCGAGCACGTCCGCCTTGCGCATTGCGCGGGGTGCCGACCGGCACAGCTCCCGCACGGTGAACGTGCCTCGCCCCTTGTTGACCAGCCACCCGAGCAGGGTTCGCGCGGCCTCTGCCTGCTTGTCATCGCCGGGGGTGAGAGCGAGCAGGGCGTGCGCCCGGTAGTAGTCGCCGAGCGCAATCGCGCAGCGCATCGTCTCGCCGCTAATCGGTTCGTCGAGGTAGTCCACCCCGCGGGCGGCGTGCAGGCAGCCCGCAATCCGGGCGACCGCGCCGACCAGCTTGCCGCCCCATTCGCGGGTGAGCCGGTACTCGCCGAGCTGCCCGTTGGGCCGTAGCAGCTTCTCGACCCGCTCGGCGTAGGTGAGCAGTTCGTCGGTGGCCTGGTCGTCGAGCTTGAGCACCAGGCGGTCACGACGTTTTCCTGCCCACACGGCCAGGTCCACGATCAGGGTTCGGTACTCGGCGGCTACGGCGTCCGGCACCGGGGCGACATCGCGGACCTTGCGGTATCCGGCGTTGTCGGCGGGCACCGACCACAGCACCCGGGCGAGCAGGCCGCGCCCGGCGAAGTCGTCCCGGTCGACCATCTCCCGCAACGCGAACGGCTGGATGCTGGCGACGATGGTCAGCGCCGGGTGGTCAACGTGCTCGGGCGCCCGCGAGCGCCGGTCAACGGTGATCGTGTCCCCGGCATGGGCCATCAGCACCGGGTCCAAGTTCGGGCTCTTGGCGTACCGGCCGGTCAGTGAGGCGAACACGCCCGCCTCAGCGGACAGGGCCGCGATGCGCCCGCCCTGCTCGGCGAGCAGACCAACGAGGGCTTCCGGGGTCGCGTCGGCGGTGGACAGCCGCGGCCACGCCACGATCCGCGTCCGGGCTTCCTCCGCCGCGCGTACGGATTCCTGCGCGTCGGCCAGGTCGTCAGGCTCGCCGGTCTTCGCGGCCTTGGCCTTGGCGGACTCGGCGCGCTTGTGCAGGATTTCCCACTCGGTCTGGGTGTCGTGCACCTGGTCGCCGAGTTCGTCGCGTAGCTGCCGTTCGGCGTCGACGAGCGGGGCCCGGCACGCGGCGACCACCGCCGACTTGCGCGAAGCCGGGGGCAGCACGGGGACGGCGAAGAGGTTCGTTGGCTCGGTCCAGGTGGGGCACTGCACGTCCAGCCGGCCACCGATGGCCGCCGCGATGATGCCGAGGCTCACCGTGCCGGGCAGGTCCCGGGGCGTCTGCGTGGCCTCGGCCAGCGCGGCGACGTGCCGCTCCACGGCGGCGGGGAACACCGTGACCGGGAACGACGGCGCCTTGACGTGCCACCCGAGCGGTAGGGGCTCCTGCCACCCGTCGAGGTCGGACAGAGAGAGGATCACGCGCGTACTCCGTTCCTGCGTCGCGCGGACGCGATGGTTGCCGCGGCGGCCCGTTCGGTGAGTCCGACCGACAGGGCTGCCGCGTGCAGCTCGGCGAACACGGCTTCGTCGGCGTTGTCGGCGACGGCCCGGCAGGCTGCCCAGTAGAGCGCCCCGTTTCGGTTGCCTTCGGCCTGCCGGGCGACGTGCTCGACCAGGCCCCGGTGGTTGCCCGGCTGGCCGGGGCGCCGGGGCGTGGGCACGGCGGCCGGTGGCGGGTCGAGTGCGACCCGGATACGCCGGAAGTCGATGCCGGTCACGCCGGCCGCGTGCTGCGAGCGACGGTCGCCGAGCACGTACGCCTTGCCGTAGATCGTGCTCGGCGGGGCGAGCACGTACCCGCCACGCGACCGGAAGTCGACGCCGTGGCGGGGGATCGCCCCGTTGCCCTGCTCGCTGCCCAGGTAGTACAGGTGCCAGCCACCCGACCAGGTGGTGACGATGGCGTGCGCCCCGGCGAGCAGCCCGGCGGCGCGTAGCCGGGCGAGGCTGGCCGCGCCGGGGGCACCGTTCTTCACGTCGATGTCGAGCACGTCCGGGCCTGGTGCCCCGGTGGCGATGGCGACGTTCGCGGTCGGGCGGCGCGTCCACCAGGTGGTGATGGTGTCCGGGTCGGTGGTGGCGTCGTGCAGGCCCCGGCGGGTGAGTGGGTGCTTCCCGGCGCTGCCGCAGTCACGGTCACCGCACGAGCAGCCCGCCTCGGTCGTCCAGTGGGTGGGGAACACGGGCCACCCGGCGGCGGCGCAGCGCAGGGCTGCCGTGAGCAGGGTGCCACGCGGTACGCTGGCGGTGGTCTGCCCGACCATCTCTGCCGCCTCGGACATCGCCGGTCCGGGGCGGCTGTGTGTCTGGGTCATCTCAGGCGACCGCCTGCGCCTGGTCGGCCCGCAATTCTGCGACGTACGTGTCAACGGCGGCGACCGGGATGCGGCGCAGCCGGCCTACCTTGATGCTCTCGATCTTCTTCGTGCGGATCAGTTCGAACATGAAGCTCCGGCCGCAGCCGAGCCGCTGGGCAGCTTCCTCGGGGGAGAGCAGCACCTTGTCAGCCATCGCAGAATCCTTTGCAGTAAGCGTTGATGCTTACGGCGGACGGTAGCGCACGCTGACGGATGCGTCAAAGGTTGACGCTTACGGCAAAGGTCTGCTCTGCTTACTGCCGTGCATGTTGACCTGGGATTCGGAGGATGGGTCCGCGCCAGCGACGTTCCAACGCTGCCGCCGGGTGCCCTGGTGTACGTCAGGTTCGAACGCGACGAAGCAGCGCGCCGCCTGGTGCCGCTGGACGTGTTCATCGAGTCGACGAACGGCGCGCGGCTACGCGGTGAGCACATGCGGAAGCTGCCGCTCGACGTCATCGAGGCGGTGGCCAACGAGGACGACGGGGCCGACGTCGAGTCGAGAATGCGCCACCCTGGGCCGCTGCTCGGCGTTGCCGCAAGCCACCTCGCCACCTCGTGGGGAACGCGACAAGGTGAGCTGAACCGACCGGACTGGACGGCGGACATGTTTTGGAGCCAGGTGGAGGGGTCCGGCGTGCCGCGAGCCGAGCGGGCGGCCACGCCGAAGCGGGTCGAGGGTGAAGCGCCAGCGCAGTTGACGACGCCGCCGGACGGCCGCTACTCCGATGAGTGGTTCCGCAGCTTGGCCCGGTCGTACAACTGGGCCCTGTTGCAGTGGCGGACTCGGGGCGGCGATCCGCCAGCGAAGGAGTTGGCGCAGCAGGCCGGCGTCTCGGTGAAGACGGTTCACTCCTGGGTTTACCGAGCGCGCAAGGCCGGTTTCCTGTCCCGGGTTGGACAAGGGCAGGCGGGATGACCAGCGGGCGGAAGGCGAACGGCCGTAGCTCGATCTTCAAGGGCGCGGATGGACGCTGGCACGGCTACGTGACGATGGGCGTCAAGGACAACGGCCGGACCGACCGGCGGCACGTCCAGGCGGGCACGGAGAAGGCCGTCACAGCGAAGGTGCGGGAGCTGGAGCGCAAGCGGGACGCTGGCGGCGTCACCAGCGCCGGGAAGCCACCGACCGTGGGGGAGTGGCTGACGTACTGGCTCGACAACGTGGCGGCGCGGAAGGTCCGGGCGTCCACGTTGCAGGGCTACCGCTCCAAGGTGGCCGCGCACCTGGTGCCCGGCATCGGTGCCCACCGGCTCGACCGGCTCTTGCCCGAGCACGTCGAGAAGTTCTACACCGCGTGCGCCGACAAGCCGCTTGCGCCGGCCACGGTGCTGCAACTGCACCGGATTCTGTCCCGGTCGTTGAAGGTGGCGCACCAGCGCGGCCGGGTGGCCCGCAACGTGTGCGACCTGGTTGACTCGCCGAGCGTCAGCCGGGAAGAGGTGCAACCGCTTACCGCGGCTGACGCTCGGGCGATCCTCGCCGCTGCCGTCGAGCAGCGCAACGGCGCGCGGTGGTCTGTCGCGCTGGCCCTCGGGCTACGGCAGGGCGAGGCCCTCGGGTTGTTGTGGGAGTACGTCGACCTGGACGCCGGCTTGCTCCGGGTGCGCTGGCAGTTGCAGCGGCTGACCGGGCGCGGCCTGGTGCTCGTCGAGCCGAAGTCGCGGGCCAGCCGGCGAACCGTCGCCGTGCCGCCCCAACTTGTCGACGCGCTCCGGGCGCACCAGGCGGCACAGGCCGCCGAGCGGGAGCTTGCCGGTGACCTGTGGGATGACCAGGTGTCGACGTTGGACGGGAAGCAGCTTCGCGGCCTGGTCTTCTCCCAGCCGAACGGGCGTCCGATCGACCCACGGGCGGACTGGGCGGCGTGGAAACGGCTCTGCCGTGAGGCTGGCGTGCGTGAGGCTCGGTTGCACGACGCACGGCACACGGCCGCGTCGGTGCTGCTCGCTCAAGGCGTGCCGGCCCGTGTCGTGATGGAACTACTCGGGCACAGCCAGATCGGGCTCACGCTGGGTACGTACTCCCACGTCGCACCGGAGCTTTCCCGGGCTGCCGCCGAGGGCATCGGCGGTGCCCTGTGGGACTGAATTGCAACGGGAACTGCAACGGACTTCCCCGGACGGGGATCGATGGGTTACAGTCGTCGCAGGTGAAGAACGGTGCGCCCGGCAGGATTCGAACCTGCGGCCTTGGGATTAGAAGTCCCCTGCTCTATCCGCTGAGCTACGGGCGCGCGCGTGCGTGTCGCGCGAGAAGGGTACCGCCGCCCACTGGGTGACCGGTGGAACGGGTGGTCGCGTCTCACGTCGCACAAGAGGGTCGCATGCGACTCCGGTGCCGGTCACCCCTGTTCCGGCGTCCGCGCGGCCCGGGACCGTCGGGTCGTACCCTCGGCTGGTGCTGCTTGACCCGGAGACCGAGAACGACGTCGCGTACGAGTTGTGCCAACTCCTCGGCCGCGCGATCCTGCCCATCCGCCGGACCGACGCCGGGGCGGGGGACGGCGACCGGGGCGAGGGGACCGCGTTCCTCTTCGCCGGGCAGGGGCGCGAGTACCTGTTGACCGCCGACGCGCTTACCCGGTTCGGGGCGGGGGAGATCGGGCTGCGGGCGAGCGTGACCGAGCCGGCCGGGGTGGCCGCCGACGCCGTGGCCCTGCCCGACCTCGCCGACGGGTGGCGGCACCACGAGGCCGTTGGCGTCGCCGTCCTGTCCACCGGCGGCCTGCACGAGCACGCCGCCGGAGCGGGCTGGCGGTGGCGTACCCAGCAGGTGCCGGATCCGATCGCGGCCGATCGGGACGCGGTCGCCCGGATCGGCGTGGAGCCGGTTTCCGCCGTGGTGCTCGCCCATGGCGTCGGCGCGGGCGGCGCCCGGCCGCTGGAGGTGGCGATCGAGCGGGTGGCGCGCGTGGGCGACGCCGTCCGGCTCATGGCGGAGCTGCCGGCCGGCTACGTGGGGGCGCCGGTGTTCGGCGTGCAGGCCGGCGGCGACGGCGAGGTGGGGCTGCGCTGTCTCGGCCTGGTGCTGCCGGCCCGCGACGGCGGCCACCCGCTGGCCACCTTCGACCGGATCCGGGCGGCCGTCGACGCGACGTGAGGCCGGCGACGCGCGGCGTGGCCGGCGGCGGGTGGGCGACCTGCGCTCAGCCGCCCTGCGCGGGGGCACCAGCCGGGTCGACGTCGTCCGCCGGCAGCCGGCTCGCCGGTGGGCGCTCCCCGGCGCGGACCGTCGGCCCGGCGTCGAAGAACGCGTCGGCCCAGCGTCCGACCTCCTGGAAGACCTTCTCCCGTACGGCGGTGCCGGAGAGTGTGAGGTCGTGCATCCCGCCGTCGAAGCGCGCCACGGTGACGTGCCGGCCGAGGCGGGGCGCCCAGCGGACCATGTGCTCGACGTCCAGGACCGCGTCGGCGAGGGCGGCCGACTCGTGCCACTTCGTGCCCTTGAACGAGCGGGTCGAGCAGGCCAGCAGGACCGGCACCTGGATGTCCAGGCCGGCGCGCAGCTGCCGCTGGGCGGTGCGGACGGCGTTCAGCCAGCCGGCCCGGACGGGGAATCCGGCGAGCGGCTTCCAGGTCAGGTCGTAGTTCCACTCGCCGTGGTGCTCCGCGTGGATGCTCTCGCTGTAGACCGTGCCCAGCCCGAACGGCAGCACCCGGCGTGGCGCCCGGCGGCCCAGCCGGCCGACGGCGGCGGCGAGCGGTCGGCGCACCAGCCACGGGGCGTTGATGTCGAAGAAGGGGCTGTTCAGGAAGAGCCCGTCGATGATCCCGGCGTCGCGGCGGGCGTGCGCCCAGAGCGGCATGATCAGCCCGCCGGTGGAGTGGCCCATCGCGAGCAGCGTGTCGTGCCCGTCGTCCTCGCGGATGATGCGCGCGGCGGCGTCCAGCTCGGGGAAGTAGGCGCTGAGGTCGCGGCAGAAGTTCGGCGTCTGGTGGGGCCGCAGGCTGCGTCCGTACTTGCGCAGGTCGAGGGCGTAGAAGTCCCAGCCCCGCTCGGCGAAGAAGTCACCGAGGTGGCCCTGGAAGAAGTAGTCGGTGAAGCCGTGCACGTAGAGCACGGCCCGCCCCGTCGGGCGGTCGGCCCGGCGACGGACCAGGGTGGCGACCACCGGTCCCTCGTCGTCGGTGCCCAGGTCGATCGTCTGCCGCTCGTACGGCGGGCCCAGCACGTCCGGTTCCACGACCGCGACGGTACGCCGGGAAGCTACCGAGCGGTAGCCCCGGGTGCCGCCCGGCCCCGCCCGCCCGCACCCGGCGGACGGGGCCTCGGCGTACGCGTCAGACGGTCTCGGCCTCGGCGCGGGCCGGGTCGGTGTCGGGCTCGACCTCGGCGACCGGCGGGGGCACGTCGCGCAGGTGCTTGTTGTGCCGCGGCTCCTGCTTCGTCTTCGAGTCGTTGAGCCGCCGCCGCAGGTCGTCCCGGACGTCGTTGAGCGCGGCGTGCAGGTCCTCCTCGGAGGAGGTGGTGACGATCTTCTGGCGACCGGCGATCCAGCATTCCAGGGTGACCTTCTGGCCCCTGGCCTCCCGGTCCTTGACCGACACCTCGAGCTCGGTGGCGTCGGCGTGGAACCCGGCCAGCCGGGAGTCGAGCGTGGCGAACTGCTCCGCGATCCAGTTCCGGTCGCCCTGGGAGAACCCCGCGCCGACCCGCAGGCACTCCGCCACGGTGGCCGGGTTGGCGACGGCGCTCATCGCCGCACCTCGCCGGAGACGATGGCGGCTGCGGTGCTGGTCATCTTCATGATCGCTGACCTCTCGTTCGTCGTGCTGTCGGCGGTGCGGTTGATCGAATCCATACCCCGCCGGGCTCCGTCCGGAACGTGACATGTCGCCCCGCCCGTGGCGGTGCCGGAAGCGTGGCCCCGCCTCCCGATCATCGAGCCGGTCGGGCGGGCTCCCCAGGGTCGCCCGGCCCTAGCACACCGGGACCTTGATCAGGTTCTTGTCCACAGGCGGTCCCGTTGTCCACAGGCCGGGGCGCGGTGCTGGCGGCGCCCGCGCCGAGGGCCCAGGCTCGGCACCGAGTCGACTCGCGATGGCAAGCCCGATCTCCCCCTGGAGGGACGATGTTCGACACCTACGTCACGATCGTGGGCAACGTGCTGACCGCGCCGGAGTGGCGTCGCACCACCCAGAGCAACACCCTGGTGGCCAACTTCAAGGTCGCCTCGACCGCCCGCCGGCTCGACCGCGACAGCGGGCGCTGGGTCGACGGCAACAGCCTGCGCGTCCGGGTCAACTGCTGGCGCAAGCTCGCCGAGGGGGTGGCCGCCTCGGTGATGGTCGGCGACCCGGTGGTGGTCTGCGGCCGGCTCTACACCCGCGACTGGACGGACGACGCCGGCAACCACCGCTCGCTCTACGAGCTGGAGGCGGTCGCCGTCGGCCACGACCTGTCGCGGGGCCGCGGTCGGTTCCAGCGCAACCGGCCGACGATGACGACCAGCACCGTCGAGGACACCGAGGCCGAGCACCGGGTGCACGGCGAGGCGACCGAGCCGGTGCCCGACGAGGAGGCCCCGGTCCTGCCGGACCGCCGTCCGCTCGACGACGACTTCGAGCCCGACTTCGGCGCGTACCCCGCCGGCCGCGGGCTGCCGGCCGACGCCGCCGCCGACGGCTCGCTCGACCCCTTCGACGACCCGGCGGACGACCCCCACGGCGGGGAGCCCGACGGGCCGGAGCCGGAGGCCGACGGCCCGGCGCCGGTGAGCGACCCGCCGGAGGACGCCCCGGGTGCCCGGGCTGGTCGGGGCGACGTGGCCGTGGGGGAGTCGGGCCCGTCGTCCGAGGAGGCCGAGCCGGGCGTCTCGCCGGCCGGCCGTGGCCGCCGGGGCCGGGGGCGGGTGCCGCAGCCCGCGTGAGCAGCAGCCCGCGTGAGCACCGGTCGCGGGCGGCACGACGGGGGCGGGGTGGCGTCGGCAGCACCGGCGTCACCCCGCGTGCCGCCCGGCGGCGCGCGGGTCACCCCGCCGGCGGCACGGGTCGCGGACGTGCCGGAGGTAGGCCGGGCGCTCGGCTAGGCTGGCCCGCCGGAGGTGGTGACGGGTGCGACATGCGACGCCGGTGGCGACCGCGGCGGGACTGGTCGCGGGGTACGCCCTCGACGCGCTCCTCGGAGACCCCCGCCGGTACCACCCCGTGGCCGGCTTCGGTCGCGCCGCCGGGGCACTGGAGCGGCGGACGTACCGCCCGGACCGGCTTGCCGGAGCGGCGTTCACCGCGCTGGCGGTCGGCGCGCCGGTGCTGCTCGGCGTGGCCGCCACCGTCGCCACCCGGCGCCGGCCGGTGGCCCGGGCTGTCCTGGTCGCCGCCGGCACCTGGACGGTGCTGGGCGGTCGCACGCTGCGGCACGAGGCCACCGTCATGGGGCGTGCGCTGCGCGCCGGCGACCTCCCGGCGGCCCGGCAGCGGCTCGGCCACCTCTGCGGCCGGGACCCGTCCGCGCTCGACGAGCCCGAGCTGGCCCGCGCCACCGTGGAGTCGCTCGCCGAGAACACCTCGGACGCGGTCGTCGCCCCGCTGCTGTGGGGCGCCGTCGCGGGGCTGCCCGGCCTGCTCGGGTACCGCGCGGCGAACACCCTCGACGCGATGGTGGGCCACCGCTCGCCGCGGTACGCCCGGTTCGGCACCCCCGCCGCCCGCCTCGACGACCTGCTCAACCTGGTGCCCGCGCGGCTGACGGGCCTGCTCACCGTCGCGGTCGCGCCGACCGCGCACGGCGACCGGGACCGGGCGTGGCGCGTGTGGCGCCGGGACCGCAACGACCACCCCAGCCCGAACGCCGGGCAGTGCGAGGCGGCGATGGCCGGCGCCCTCGGCGTACGGCTGGGCGGGCGCAACGTCTACTTCGGCCGCTCCGAGGTGCGCCCGTTCCTCGGCGACGGCCCCCGTCCCGAGGCGCGGCACCTCAAGCGGGCCGCCCGGATCTCGGGTGCGGTCGGGCTGGCCGCGCTCGGGCTGGCCGCCACGTATCCGCTGACCCTCGGCCGTCTGGTGGGCGCCGTCGGCCGTCTGGTGAGCGCCGTCGGCCGCCGAACCGTTGACGGGAGCGTCGCGGCCGGGTGGGAGGGCCGCCGGTGAGCGGTGGCCTGCTGGTCGCCGGCACCACCTCCGACGCCGGCAAGAGCGTGCTCACCGCCGGCATCTGCCGCTGGCTGCACCGCCGGGGCGTGAAGGTGGCGCCGTTCAAGGCGCAGAACATGTCCAACAACTCCGCCGTCGTCGTCGGCCCGGACGGCCGGGGCGGCGAGATCGGGCGGGCGCAGGCGATGCAGGCCGCCGCCTGCGGTCTCGCCCCCGACCTGCGGTTCAATCCGGTGCTGCTCAAGCCCGGCAGCGACCTGGCCAGCCAGGTGGTGCTGCTCGGCGAGGCCGTCGACACGGTCACCGCGGGCAACTTCCGCGAGCTGCGTCCCCGGCTCGCCGAGACCGCGTACGCGGCGCTCGCCGAGCTGCGGTCCGCGTACGACGTGGTGATCTGCGAGGGAGCCGGCAGCCCCGCGGAGATCAACCTGCGGGCCGGCGACTACGTGAACATGGGCCTGGCCCGGCACGCCGGCCTGCCCACGATCGTGGTCGGCGACATCGACCGGGGCGGGGTCTTCGCCTCGATGTTCGGCACCCTCGCCCTGCTGGACCCGGCCGACCAGGCGCTGATCGCCGGCTTCGTGATCAACAAGTTCCGGGGCGACCTCGGGCTCCTCCGGCCGGGGCTGGACATGCTGCGCCAGGTCACCGGCCGGCCGACGTACGGGGTGCTGCCCTGGGCGCTCGACCTCTGGCTCGACGCGGAGGACTCGCTCGCGTACGGCCGGGTGCTCGGCCGACCGGCGACCCCGCGCGGCACCGACTGGCTGGACGTGGCCGTGGTCCGGCTGCCCCGCATCTCCAACGCCACCGACGTCGAGGCGCTCGCCACCGAGCCGGGCGTGCGGGTCCGGCTGACCGTCGAGCCGGCCGAACTGGCCGCCGCCGACCTGGTCGTGCTGCCCGGCTCGAAGTCGACGGTGGCCGACCTGGCCTGGCTGCGGCAGACCGGCCTGGCCGACGCCGTCCTGGCGCACGCGGCGGCCGGCAGGCCGCTGCTCGGCATCTGCGGCGGCTTCCAGATGCTGGCCCGGGCGATCCACGACCCGGTGGAGAGCCGGCAGGGCAGCGTACCGGGGCTGGGCCTGCTGCCGATCGAGGTCACCTTCGACCCGCGCAAGACCGTCCGGCAGTCGGTCGGCACCGTCGGCGGCGACGTCCCGGTCCACGGCTACGAGATCCACCACGGGTACGTCTCGCACGCCGACCCGGCGCTGACCCCGCTGCTGACTTGCGCGGACGGCAGCGGCGAGGGGGCCGTGGTCGGTGCCGTGCACGGCACCCACTGGCACGGCGCCTTCGAGTCCGACGGGTTCCGCCGCCGGTTCCTGACCGAGGTGGCCCGGCTCGCCGGCCGGACCGGTTTCACGGTGGCATCCGACACCGCCTTCGCCGCCGCCCGCGAGCGCTCCCTGGACCTGCTCGGCGACCTGGTCGAGGAACACCTCGACACCGACGCCCTCTGGCGCCTCGTCGAGTCCGGCCCGCCCGCCGGCCTCCCCTTCATCCCACCCGGAGCCCCGAAGCTCCCCTGACCGAACCCCAGGAATCCCCGCCCCACCACCCCCGCCCTGCCAACCCCCACCCGCACCCGCACCCCGCCCGCCCTCGCACCCCGTGCCACGTCTCGCGGGGGTGATCAAGAAGTTTGCGTCCTGTGGAGGCTCGAATCAGGGCGCAAACCTCTTGATCATCGCCTCGGCTGCGGGCTGCGGGCTGCGGGCTGCGGGCTGCGGGCTACGGGCTGCGGGCGGCGAGGGGCCGGGGCGGTGGGGTCAGCGGCGGATGTCGGCGGGGCGGTCGGACATGGGCAGCCCCGCCTCGCGCCAGGCCTGCACGCCGCCGATCATGTCGGTCGCGAGGTGCAGGCCGAGCGCCCGCAGGCTCGCGACCGCGAGGCTGGAGCTGTAGCCCTGGCGGCACACCACCACGATCCGCTGGTCGTACGCCGTGGCCTCCGGGATCCGCCACGCGCTGGCCGGGTCGAGTCGCCACTCCAGCACCGTCCGGTCGATCACGATGGCGCCGGGCAGGTCGCCCTGCTCCTGCCGCTGCGTGTCGGTGCGGGTGTCGATCAGCAACGCCCCGGTACGGACCGCCTCGACGGTCTGGTGCGGGGTCAGCCGGCGTACCCCGGCGCGGGCCTGTTCCAGGAGGGCGTCGACGCCCGGACTCATCACGCTGTGGGACACCAGCAGATCATCCCGCCCTGTGGCGGAGTCCGCCCGCCGAACGCCCCGTCGTACCCGACGAACGCTCGTTCGGGCGACCCCCGATCGGAGCGTCCCGCGCGGCCCGCCGACGCCGGAGCCTCCCGCCAACGCAGGTCGCTCCGTGGCAAGGAGGCCCGGCCTGGTTACCGTCGCCCGCCGTCGCCGGGCGGCCCGCCACCGCAGGCCCGCCACCGCAGGCCCGCCCCGTGGCGGGGGGACCGGCCTGGTTACCGTCGGGCACGTGGCGGTGGCGGTGGTCGAGGCGTACGACCGGCTGGCCCGGCGGGTGCTCGCCGGGCCGGCGCGGTTGGGGCGGACCCGGCTGGTGGCGGTGGACGGGCCGAGCGGCGCGGGCAAGAGCGTGTTCGCGGCGCGGCTCGCGGACGCCCTCGCCGCCCTGCCCGGCGGCAGCCCGCCGCCGGTGGTGCACACCGACGACCTGCTCGACGGCTGGGACGACCAGCTCACCTTCTGGCCCCGGCTGGAGGAGTGGGTGCTCGGGCCGCTGCGCGCCGGTCGGCCGGGGGCGTACCGCCGGTTCAGCTGGGTCCGGCGGGCCTTCCTGCCGCGCCCGGTGCCGGTCCCGGTCGCGCCGGTGCTCCTCGTCGAGGGGGTGAGCGCGGCGCGGGCCGCCGCCACCGCGGAGCTGACCCTGGCCGTCTTCGTCACCGCCCCGGCGCCGTTGCGGCTGGCCCGGGCGATCGAACGCGACGGCCCGGAAATCCTGCCGGAGCTGCGTCGCTGGCACCTCGGGGAACGGTCGCACTTCGCCGCCGACGGCACCGAGGCGCGCGCGGACCTGGTGGTCGACGGCGCCCCGGGCCTGCCGCACGACGCCGACCGCTACTACGTGCGCCGCCGCTGAGCGGTCGGGCCGGCCGGGACCGACCCGTCGCGCCGGCCTCGGGCGGGATGGGATGGTCGGTAAGGCCGGCATACGATGCCGGTCATGACCACACCGATCATGTCCGAGTCCGAGGTCCGGGCCGCCGTCGAGCGGGAACTGCCCGGCGTCCGCGCCGATCTGGAACGTCTCGTCCGCATCCCCGGCATCGCGTTCGACGGCTTCGACCACTCGCACGTGGAGCGTTCCGCCGAGGCGGTGGCCGAGCTGCTGCGCGGCTGCGGCCTCGACGTGCGGATCGTGCGCTCGGGTGGCCAGCCGGCGGTCATCGGCAGGAAGGCGGCCCCGCCCGGGGCGCCGACGGTGCTGCTCTACGCCCACCACGACGTGCAGCCGGTCGGCGACCTGACGCTGTGGGAGTCGGACCCGTTCGAGCCGGTGGAGCGGGACGGCCGGCTCTACGGCCGGGGCGCCGCCGACGACAAGGCCGGCATCATGGCGCACGTGGCGGCGCTGCGCGCGTACGGTGACGCGCTGCCGGTCGGCGTGGTGCTCTTCATCGAGGGCGAGGAGGAGTACGGCTCCGACTCGTTGGAGCGGCTGCTCGCCGAGCACCGCGACGAGATCGCCTCGGATGTCATCGTGATCGCCGACTCCGCCAACTGGGACATCGGCGTACCGGCGCTGACCACCTCGCTGCGCGGCATCGTCAACTGCTTCGTGGAGGTGCGCACCCTCGATCACGCCGTGCACAGCGGCATGTACGGCGGCGCGGTGCCGGACGCGCTGACCGCCCTGGCCCGGCTGCTGGCCACCCTGCACACCGACGCCGGTGACGTGGCCGTCGACGGGCTGGCCGCCCGGGAGGGTGCGAGCGTCGACTACCCGCAGGAGCGGTTCCGCGCCGAGGCGGGGCTGGCCGAGGGCGTGAGCCTCATCGGCACCGGGCGGATCACCGACCGGCTCTGGACCAAGCCGGCCCTCGCGGTGCTCGGCATCGACGCCCCGTCCACCGCCGAGGCGCCGAACGCCCTGGTGCCGGCGGCCAGGGCCAAGCTGAGCGTACGGCTGGCGCCGGGCGACGACCCGAAGCGGGCGTACGCGGCCCTGCGCGCCCACCTGGAGAAGCACGCCCCGTGGGGAGCACGGGTGACCGTCGTCTTCGAGCACGACGGCGCGCCGTGCGTCATCGACGCGTCCGGGCCGATGTTCGACGCGGCCCGCTCGGCGTTCCGGACCGCCTGGGACGGCACCGACCCGGTGGACCTCGGCATCGGCGGTTCGATCCCGTTCATCGCCACCTTCCAGGAGATGTTCCCGCGCGCGGCGATCCTGGTGACCGGCGTGGAGGACCCGCACGCCCGGGCGCACGGCCCGAACGAGAGCCTGCACCTCGGGGAGTTCGCCCGGGTCTGCCTGGCCGAGGCGCTGCTGCTGAAGAACGTCGCCGAGGTGGGCGTCGACGGGCGTTAGGTGTCGGAACCGTAACTTCGGGGTCGATGTGGGAGTTTGCGGTGTGTCGCCGGTCGGGTTGTTATAGCCTCTCGAACATGCGTACGAATGAGGTGATGGGTCGGCTCGACGCCGCCGTCAGCGCCCTGGGGGACGTCGACGTCTCCGCGTGGTCCGAGGACACGCTCAAGGAACAGCTCGGCGACCTGTCCGCCGCGCTGGTCGCTCTCGATACGGTGCTCTCCCGGGTCGCCGAGGAGATCCGCGCCCGCGGGCTGCGCATCGAGGAACCCGTCTCGGCCTGACCCGCCACCCCCACGGGTGGAGGTTTCCCGGCGCCCGGGCACGGCAATGCCCGGGTCGTGGCGGGGGTGGCTGGCAGGATGGAGCCGTGCGGTTCCTCGACCTGGCAGCCACCTCCGCCGCCGTCGGCGCCACCCGGGCCCGGCGGACCAAGGTGGAGCTGCTCGCCGCCGCGTTGCGGGCGCTCGACCCGCCCGAGGTCCCGGCGGGTGCCGGCTGGCTGGCCGGCGAGCTGCGCCAGCGGCAGACCGGGGTCGGCTGGGCGAGCCTGCGTGACCTGCCGCCGCCGGCCGGCGAGCCGACCCTGACCGTGGCCGCCGTCGACGCGGCCATCGACGAGATCGCGTCCGTGCACGGGCCGGGCTCCCAGGCCCGCCGCCGGGCGCTGTTGGGCGCGCTCTACGCCGCCGCCACCGCCGAGGAGCAGCGGCTGCTGACCGGCCTGTTCAGCGGTGAGCTGCGCCAGGGCGCGCAGGCGGGGCTGCTCGCCGACGCGGTGGCCCGGGCCGCCGACGTGCCGCTCGCCGCCGTACGCCGGGCGCTGCTGCTCGCCGGCGACCTGCGCGCGGTCGCGGTCGCCGCGCTCGACGGGGGCGCGGCGGCGCTGGGCGCCTTCGGTCTCCAGGTCGGCCGCCCGCTCGCGCCGATGCTGGCCCAGAGCGCGCCCTCGGTGGACGAGGCGCTCGCGGCCACGGGCACCCCCGCCGTGGTCGACGTCAAGCTCGACGGCATCCGGATCCAGGTGCACCGCTCCGGCGACGACATCGCCGTGTTCACCCGCAGCCTGGACGACATCACCGCCCGGGTGCCGGAGGTGGTCGCCGCCGTGCGGGCGCTGTCCGCCCGCGAGCTGGTGCTCGACGGGGAGGCGATCGGGCTCGACGAGACGGGCCGCCCGCTGCCCTTCCAGCAGACGTCGAGCCGGGCGGCGCGCCGCACCACGCCGGGCAGCACCGGCGCCGCCCCGGTCGCCCCGGCCGTGGCCGCCGCCGGGGCGACGGGCGCGACCGTGCTGACGCCGTACTTCTTCGACCTGCTGCACCTCGACGGCGACGACCTGATCGACCTGCCCGGCCGGGAGCGCTGGGCCGCGCTCGACACCGCGGTCGACGCCTCGCTCGTGGTCGGCCGGATGGAGGTCGACGGCCCGGAGCGGGCGGGCGAGGCGTTCGCCGCCGCCATCGACGCCGGCCAGGAGGGGGTGGTGGTGAAGGCGCCCGACGCACCCTACGACGCCGGCCGGCGGGGATCCGCCTGGGTGAAGGTGAAGCCCCGGCACACCCTCGACCTGGTGGTGATCGCGGTCGAGTGGGGCAGCGGCCGGCGGGAGGGCTGGCTCTCCAACCTGCACCTCGGCGCCCGCGACCCGCGCACCGGCGACTTCGTCATGCTCGGCAAGACGTTCAAGGGCCTCACCGACGAGCTGCTGCGCTGGCAGACCGAGCGCTTCCTCGCCCTCGCCGTCGAGCACGGCGACTGGGAGGTGCGGGTCCGCCCCGAGCAGGTGGTCGAGATCGCCTTCGACGGGGTGCAGACCAGCTCCCGCTACCCGGGCGGGATGGCGCTGCGCTTCGCCCGCGTGGTGCGCTACCGCGACGACAAGACGGCGGCGGAGGCCGACACCATCGACGCCGTACGCGCCATCCACGCCGGCCGCGTCACCGGCTGAGCGGGGCCGGCGGGGCGGTTCAGGCGGCGCCCTGCGGCGCGGGCTCGGCGGCCCGGTCGACGGGCTGCCGCGGTCCCACGCCCGCCAGCCGACGGGCCTCCCGGCGGGCCACCCAGCCGTAGCCGAACAGGGTCATCGCGGCGAAGATCCACCACTGCACGACGTAGCCGAAGTTCTGCCAGTTGTTGTTGTATCCGACCGGCACGTCCTTGAACGCGGGGTCGGCCGCCGGGGTCTGCTCGTCGAGCAGCAGGTACGCGCCGTGCACGGGGTAGGGCAGCTCCCGGGCCAGCCGGGGCACGCCGATCCGCCGGGTCTCCAGCTTGCCGTCACGCCGGGTCACGGCGACCGAGCCGCTCTCGCTCAGGTGCACGCGCCCCGTCACGGTGACCTCGCCGGGCGGGAGGGCCGGCACCTCCGGCTGGACGGTCGCGTCGCCGCCCCGGGCCGGCGGGATCCAGCCCCGGTCCACCAGCACGGCCGTGCCGTCGGCCAGCACGAGCGGGGTGACCACCTCGAAGCCGACCGTGCGGTCCACCGAGCGGCCCCGCACCAGGACCACGTTCGCCGGGTCGTAGCGGCCGGTCACGGTGACCTTCGTCCAGGCCTTCTCCGCGACGGGGGCGGGGCCGGCCGTGCCGTTGCCGCCCGTCGGGGCCGGCAGCACGTCCCGCAGCGGCACCGGGGCCATCCGCAGGCCGGCGTCGATCCGCTCGTTGGCCTCCGTACGGCCGTGGTAGCGGTCCAGCTGCCAGTTGCCGAGCAGCACCATCACCGCCGCGGCGACCAGGGTCAGTGCGAGAATGCCCAGCCAGCGCGGCGTCAGCAGGAACCGGTACACGCCCACGAGGCTACCCCTGTGACCGGAGGCACTCGCTTCGACAGCCCCCATCGCGGGCCCGGGCGGGGTGCGGACGACTCCGCCCGGCGACGCCCGACAGCGCGGGCGGGCCCGTTCGGCGGCGACCGCGCGGCGGCCGCTTCGGCTATCGTCACGCGGGCGGACCGCCCGGTCGGCCCGCCGCAGGTCCCCCCGCCGCCCCGCAAGGGAGTCGATGATGACCGTCGTGCCGCGCCTGGTGCTCAGTGCGCCGTCCTCCGGCCACGGTAAGAGCGCGCTGGCGATCGGGCTGCTCGCCGCGTTCGCCGACCGGGGCGTCGACGTCGCCGGGTTCAAGGTCGGCCCCGACCGGGTGGACGCCGCGTACCTCGGGCTGGCCGCCGGCCGCCCCGGTCGGACCCTCGACCCCCGGCTGGTCGGCGCCGACCGGATCGCCCCCCTCGTCGGCCACGGCGCGGCCGGCGCCGGGCTCGCCGTGGTGCAGGGCAGCATGGGCCTGTACGACAGTCTCACCGGCCGCCCGGAGAGCGAGTCGACGGCCGCCGTGGCCACCGCGCTGCGCAGCCCGGTCGTGCTGGCGGTCGACGTCGCGGCGACGGGGCAGTCGGTGGCCGCCCTGGTGCACGGCTTCCGGTCGTACGACGAGCAGCTCTGGCTCGGCGGGGTGATCCTCAACCGGGTGGCGTCCGCCCGGCACGAGGAGCTGCTGCGTGCGGCGCTGGACGACATCGGCGTGCCCGTCTACGGCGCGCTGCGCCGCCAGGACCTGCCGTCCGTGCTGCCCGCCCGCCGCTACGGGGCGGTGCCCGCGCTCGCCCGCACCGACGAGGCCACCCGCGCGGTCCGCCGGCTCGGCGAGGCGGTCGCCGCCACCGTCGAGCTGGACCGGCTGCTGGCCCTGGCCCGCTCCGCGCCGCCCCTGCCCGCGCCGCCCTGGACGCCGCAGGCCGGGCGGGAGGACGCCGGGCCGCGCCCGGTCGTCGCGGTCGCCGGTACGCCGGGCGGCAGCTACAGCCATCCCGAGACCGTCGAGCTGCTCCGGGCGGCCGGCGCCGAGGTGGTGACGGTCGACCCGCTGCACGACGAGGCGCTGCCCGCCGGCACCGGCGCGCTGGTCGTCGGCGGCGGGCTGCCCGAGTCGTACGCCGAGCAGCTCTCCGCCAACCGCCGGCTCTGCATCGCGGTCGCCGAGCTGGCCCGCACCGGGCGGCCGGTCGTCGCCGAGGGGGCCGGCCTGCTCTGGCTGGCCCGGGAACTGGACGGGCTGCCCATGTGCGGAGTGCTCGACGCGGTGGGGACGCGGCGCGACGGCCTGGTGGTGGGCTACCGGCAGGCGACCGCGTTGACCGACAGCCTCGTGGGGCCGGCGGGCACGGTGGTGGCGGGGCACAAGGAGCACCGCGGCGTGCTCACCCCGCGCGCCGGGGCACGGGCGGCCTGGAGTTGGGACGGCGGGGCGCCCGAGGGCTTCGTCTGGCGGGGCGTGCACGCCTCGCAGCTCACCCTGCACTGGGCGGCGTACCCGCAGCTGGCGGCCCGCCTCGTGGACGCGGCGGTGGCGGTGGCGGCCGACCCCGCGACCGCCCGGCCCGACGGGGTGCCCGCGTGATCGGTCAGGTGGCGGTCCGCCGGTTCCCGGCGCTGACCGTCTCCACGCCCCGCACCGAGGTACGCGCGCTGACCGGGGCCGACGCGCCGGCGGCCGACGAGGTCTTCGCCGACCGGCAGACCCGGCGGTGGCTGCCGCTGGCCGACACCTCCGGTCAGATCGACGGGCTGGCCTGGTGCACCGACCTGGCGCGGCAGCGGCGCGACAGCGGCGACGGCGACCACTACGCGGTGGTACGCCGGGAGGACGACCTGGTGGTGGGCTGCCTGTGGACGCGGCGCACCGACTGGGGCGCCCGGTGCACCGAGGTCTCCTACGCGATGGCGGCGCACGCGCGGGGCTTCGGCCTGGCGGCCGAGGCGGTCGACGCGCTCGCCATCGCGCTGATCCTCGAACACGGCTTCCAGCGCGTCGAGCTGCGGGTCGCTCCCGGCAACCTGGCCTCCCGCCGGGTCGCCGAAAAGGCCGGGTTCAGCTACGAGGGCCTGCTCCGCAACGCCGGCTTCGTCCGGGGCGGCCGGGTCGACCTGGAGGTCTGGTCCCTCGTCTCCGCCGACCTGCGCTGACTCCCACCCCGATCGTCCCGGCCCCGGGCGGCGCCGCGGCCGGACGGGGGCCGTGCGCCCCCCGGCTCAGCCGACTATGCGGTCCGACGGTGGGGTGAACTGGCGGGTGGGCTGGCCCTTGAGGCCGTCGCGGAGGGTCTGCGCCACCGCGTTGATCGGGATCTGGGACTGGCCGTCGCCGACCGCGTTGAACGGGTTGTCCGGGTCGGAGATGAAGCTCGCCGCCGCCAGTTCCGGGGTGTAGCCGACGAACCAGGCCGACCGGGTGCTGTCGGTGGTGCCCGTCTTGCCCGCCACCGGGCGGCCGACGGTGCCCCGCACGCTGTCCGCGGTCGACCAGCCGCCGCAGCTCCCGCGGGCCGGGGTGTCGCCGGTCGGGCAGCGGGCGGCGTCGGTGGCGGCGCGGGCGGCGTCGGCGTTCACCACCTGCCGGCAGCGCGGCTTGGCGACCTCGCGTTCGATGCCGGAGGCGGTCTTCCAGGTGGTCGGCGTGCCGTCCCGGTTGTAGATCGCCTGCACCGGGATCGCCTCGCAGTAGCGGCCGTCCGCGGCGATCGCGGCGTACGCGTTGGCCATCTCCAGCGGCGTGGCGTCGGAGACGCCGAGGGTGAACGCGCCCCACTGTTTCGCCTTGGCCGGGGACGCGTGCTCCCGGTCGACGTCGGTGCGCCAGCGCAGGCCGAGCTGCTCGGCCAGGCGGACCGCCTTGTCCGCGCCGACCTGCTCCTCCAGCCACACGAAGTACGTGTTCACCGACTTGCCGAAGCCGGACCACATGGTCTGGTTGCCGCTCATCGCGCCGCTGGCGTTGGACGGCGACCAGCCGTCGTAGACCTCGGAGCGGTACCGGTGCGGTGCGTTGAACGAGGTGGACAGCGGCATGCCCGCGTTGAGCGCGGCCAGCATGGGGAACATCTTGAACGTCGAGCCGGCCTGGTAGCCCGCCAGGTCGCCGCCGCCGAGCAGGGGCGCCACGGTGTTCGGGTAGTTCGCCTTGACCTTCGGCCCGGCCTCGGGGTTGGAGCTCTGCCCGTTCTCGCTCAGGTCCAGCGAGTACGTCCGGTTCACCGCCATCGCCTTGACCCGCCCGGTGCCGGGCTCGGAGACCACGATGCCGTTGGCGAAGGGGCTGCCGGTGCTCTCCTTGGTGCCGACGTTCTGCTCGGCCGCTGCCTGGATCTTCGGGTCGAGGCTGAGCACGATCCGGTAGCCGCCCCGGCGCAGCTTGTCCAACCGCTCCAGCCGGTTCTCGCCGAACGCGGGCTGCGTGCTCCACCAGTTCTTCAGGTAGTCGCAGGCGAAGCCCCAGCTGTTCCACTTCTCGGGCACGGAGGCGCAGTCGTTCGGCGGGTACGTCAGCTTCAGCCGGATCGGCTCGGTCTTCGCCTGCGTGACGGCGTCCGGTGAGAGGTAGCCGAGCTGGGTCATCCGGTCGAGCACGTAGTTGCGCCGGCCGGTGGCGTCCTTCTGGTCGGAGCTGGCCGGGTCGTACTCGGACGGGGACTTGACCAGGCCGGCGAGGGTGGCCGCCTCGACGGGGCTCAGGTCCTTGGGGGCCTTGGAGAAGAAGATCTCGCTGGCCGCGTAGATGCCGTACGCGCGGTGCCCGAAGTACGCGGAGTTGAGGTAGCGCTCCAGGACGTCGTCCTTGCTGAGTTCCTTCTCCAGGTCCATCGCCATCCGCATCTCGCGGACCTTGCGCAGGCTGGTCTGCTGGGTGGCCTCCTGCACCTCCTTCGGCGTCTTCGCGCTGTCCCGCAGCGCCATCCGCACGTACTGCATGGTGAGCGTGGAGGCGCCCTGGGAGACGCCGCTGGAGCGGGCGTTGGCCACGAAGGCGCGGGCGACGCCCTTCGGGTCGACGCCCCGGTGCTGGTAGAAGCGGTTGTCCTCGGCGGCGACGATCGCCTGCTGCATGTGTGGGGAGATGTCGGCCAGCTTCGTGTACTGCCGGTACTCCTCGTAGAACATCGTCAGTACGGTCTTGCCGTCCGGCGCGTAGACGTACGACGTCTCGGCCGGCAGCGCGGTGCTGAGGATCTTGGTCTTGTGTTCCATGGCGTGCGCCGTGACCTTGGCGCCGAGGCCGGTGGCGGCGGCCACGGGGTACGCCACGGCGGCGACCACGATCCCGGCGATCAGTCCGGCGCGGAGGAGGGGAACGAGACGACCGGCGGCAGCAAGGGGTCGATTGCTCACACGCTCAAGTTATGACATTTCCGATTCGTACCTGAGAAATATTCATAAACGCCCGTGTGGTGATGCGGCCCACGCCGGGATCCGCTGTCCCGCGCGCCACCTTCCCGGCAGGATCGCGGACATGCGTGGTCAGCCGACCGGGACCCTCCCCGAACCCGACCTCACCCACCACGGCGACGCCGAGGTGGGGCCGGGACTCGTCGACCTCGCCGTCAACGTGCGGCGCGACGCGATGCCGGACTGGCTGGCCGACCCGATCACGGCCGCGCTCGGCGACCTCGCCGCGTACCCCGACCCGGGGCCGGCGCGGGCCGCCGTCGCGGCCCGGCACGGCCGCCCGCCGGCCGAGGTGCTGCTGACCGCCGGCGCGGCCGAGGGCTTCGTGCTGCTCGCCCGGGCGCTGGTTGGCGTACGCCGACCGGTGGTGGTGCACCCGCAGTTCACCGAGCCGGAGGCGGCGTTGCGCGCCGCCGGGCACCAGGTCGAGCGGGTGCTGCTCGACGCGGACGACGACTTCCGGCTCGACCCGGCCCGGGTGCCCGCCGACGCCGACCTCGTGATGATCGGCAACCCGACCAACCCGACGTCGGTGCTGCACCCCGCCGGCGACCTGGCCGCCCTGGCCCGACCCGGCCGGGTGCTGGTGGTCGACGAGGCGTTCGCCGACACGACCGTCGCCCCCGGCGTGGCCGGCGAACCGGAGTCGCTGGCCGCCCGGCGGGACCTGCCCGGCCTGCTGGTGGTCCGCAGCCTCACCAAGACCTGGGGCCTGGCCGGCCTGCGCATCGGCTACCTGCTCGGCGAGGCGGACCTGCTGGCGCGGCTGGCCGCGGCCCAGCCGCTCTGGGCCGTCTCCACCCCCGCCCTGGCCGCCGCGTCGGCCTGCGCCACGCCCGTCGCGGTCGAGGCCGAGCGCGCCATCGCCGCCCGGCTCGCCGCCGACCGCGACCACCTGGTCGCCCGCCTGTCGGCCCTGCCCGGCGTACGCGTCGCCGGCCGCCCCGCCAGCGCGTTCGTGCTGGTGCACGTCCCCGGGGCCGCCGACGTGCGGGTCGCCCTGCGGCAGCGCGGCTGGGCGGTACGCCGGGGCGACACGTTCCCCGGCCTCGGCCCGGACTGGCTACGCATCGCCGTGCGCGACACGGCCACCACCGATGCGTTCACCGAGGTACTGGCGGAGATCCTGGAGGCGTGATGCTGGAGACCACGATCGCGGCGATCCGGCCGCCGGACGAGTCGGCGATGACCGCAGCAAGAGAGTTGCAGGGGCGGCTCACCAAGCCCGCCGGCTCGCTCGGCGCCCTGGAGGAACTCTCCGTACGCCTCGCCGGCCTGGCCGGGCACTGCCCGCCGCCGCTGCCCGAGCCGGCCGCGGTCGCGATCTTCGCCGGTGACCACGGCGTGCACGCCCAGGGGGTGACGCCCTGGCCGCAGGAGGTCACCGCGCAGATGATCGGCAACTTCCTGGCCGGCGGCGCGGTCGTCAACGCGTTCGCCCGGCAGGCCGGCGCCTCGGTCACCGTCGTCGACGTCGGCGTGGCCACCCCGCTCCCGGTCGCCGAGCCGGGCGGGGAGGCCGCCGGAGCCCCGCCGGCCCGCGACGCGCCCCGGCTGGTGGCGGCGAACGTGCGCCCCGGCACCCGGGACCTGGCGGTGACCGCCGCGCTCACCCGCGACGAGGCCCGCGCGGCCGTCGAGACCGGCATCCGGGTGGCCGACGAGTTGATCGACGCGGGCGCGGGCATCCTGCTCACCGGGGACATGGGCATCGGCAACACCACGCCGGCCGCCGCCCTGATCGCCGCGTTCACCGGCATCGACCCGGCGGAGACGACGGGCCGGGGCACGGGGGTCGACGACCCGACGTACGCCCGCAAGGTCGACGTCGTGCGGGCCGCGCTGCGCCGGCACGCCCCCGACCCGGCCGACCCGCTGGGCGTGCTGGCCGCCGTCGGCGGGCTGGAGCACGCCGCGTTGGCCGGGCTGATCCTGGGCGCCGCCGCCCGCCGCACGCCGGTGCTGCTGGACGGGGTGATCGCGGTCGCCGCGGCGCTCGCCGCGGCGGCCTTCGCGCCGCACGCCGTGGCCGCCATGGTGGCCGGGCACCGCTCGGCCGAGCCGGGCGCCACGGTCGCGCTGCGCAGGCTGGGCCTGGAGCCGCTGATCGACCTCGGGCTGCGCCTGGGCGAGGGCACCGGCGCGCTGCTCGCGCTGCCGGTGGTCACCGGCGCGGTCCGGGTGCTGCGCGAGGTGGCCACGTTCGACTCGGCGGGGGTGGCCGAGAAGTGAGCGACCGGAGCGAGCGGCCCGCAGGCGTGTCGCGTCATGCCGCCGCCGCCGGCGTGCAGGGTGGGGCGGCGGCGTGAGCGGCAACCCGTACCCGCTCGGCCTGCGGCTCGCCGGCCGCCGGGTGGTCGTGGTGGGCGGGGGAGCGGTGGCCACCCGGCGGGTGCCGGCCCTGCTCGACGCCGGCGCGCACGTCTTCCTCGTCGCGCCCGAGCTGACCCCGGCGCTTCGCGCGCACGTGGACGCCGGACGGCTGCACTGGGCGCCGCGCCGCTTCGTCCCCGACGACCTGGACGGCGCGTGGCTGGTCCAGGTCGCGGTCGACGACCCGCTCGCCGCCGCGTCGGTCAGCGCCGCCGCCGCCGAGCGTCGCATCTTCTGCGTACGCGCCGACGACCGCGCCGCCGCCACCGCCTGGACGCCGGCGGTGACCCGGCACGGGCCGGTGACCGTGGCGGTGCTCGGCGGAGGCGACCCGCGTCGGGCGATGGCCGTCCGGGACGCCGTCCGCGCCCTCCTGGAGGTAAGGAAGGGCCCCCTGTCGACGCCTGCGGTAGCGGAAGGGTCCCTTCCTTACGCACCGGCCGGGCGGGTCGCGTTGGTGGGGGCCGGTCCGGGCGACCCGGAGCTGATCACCGTCAAGGGCTGGCGGCTGCTCACCGAGGCGGACGTGGTGGTCGCCGACCGGCTCGTCCCGGGGCTGCTCCTCGACGAGCTGCGCCCCGACGTCGAGCTCGTGGACGCCTCCAAGATTCCGTACGGCCCGTCCCGGGGCCAGGAGGAGATCAACCGGATCCTCGTGGACCGCGCTCTGGCCGGGAAGTTCGTGGTGCGGCTCAAGGGCGGCGACCCGTACGTCTTCGGCCGGGGCGGCGAGGAGCTGCTGGCCTGCGCGGCGGCCGGCGTGCCGGTGACCGTGGTGCCCGGCGTGACCAGCTCGATCGCGGCTCCGGCCGCGGCGGGCGTCCCCGTCACCCATCGGGGGGTGGCTCACGAGTTCACCGTGGTCTCCGGGCACGTCGCACCCGACTCGCCGGCCTCCCTGGTCCGGTGGGAGGCGCTGGCCGGGCTGCGCGGCACGCTGGTCGTGCTGATGGGGCTGAAGAACCTCGCGGCGATCACCGCGACGCTGATCGCGCACGGCAAGCCGGCGGAGACACCGGCCGCCGTGGTGCAGGAGGCGACGACCGGGGCGCAGCGGGCGCTCCGCTCCACGCTCGGCGCGGTGGCCGCCGACGTGGCGGCCGCCGGGCTGCGCCCGCCCGCGGTGGTGGTGCTTGGGGATGTGGTCGACGCTCTCGCCGGGGATGGTCCTGAGGTATTTCCGGGGAGCCCGCTCGCTCCGGGCGGTCAGGCTTGATCCCTCCGCGAGCGGGCTCGCCGGAAATACCCGGTGGGCATCGCCCGTGGGCGGCTCGGGTTCGACCGGGCTGGTCTGATCTCGACGGACGAACGACGGCGGCCGGAGACTCTGGGGAGTCTCCGGCCGCCGTTTTCGCTGGTCAGGTCACTGCTTGAGCATGTTGTCCAGCAGCAGGGCGCAGCGGATCAGGCCGAGGTGGCTGTAGGCCTGCGGGTGGTTGCCCAGCCCGCGCTCGGCCAGCGGGTCGTACTGCTCGGGCAGCAGGCCCGTCGGGCCGGCGGTGTCCACCATCTGCGAGAACAGCTCCTCGGCGTCGGTTCGCCGCCCGGTGCGCAGGTACGCCTCGATGAGCCACGCCGTGCAGATGTGGAAGCCGCCCTCGCGCCCGGGCAGGCCGTCGTCCCAGTGGTAGCGGTAGACGACCGGGCCGCTGCGCAGGTCCGCCTCGATCCGCAGCACCGTGGAGAGGAAGCGCGGGTCGTCCCCGGGGAGCAGGCCGGAGAGCCCGATCCACAGCGACGAGGCGTCCATGTCCTCGTTCCCGTACGCCACGCTGTAGGCCTCGACGGTCTCGTGCCAGCCGTACTCCAGCACGTTGGCGCCGATGCGGTCGCGCAGCTCCACCCACTCCGGCCGGTCCTCGCCGCCGTGCTGGCGCATCACGTGCAGCGCCCGGTCGACGGTCATCCAGCACATCACCTTCGAGAAGATGTGGTGCCGCGGGGGGAGGCGGGCCTCCCAGATGCCGTGGTCGGGCTCGTGCCAGCGGCGGCGGACCGCCTCGACCATGTTGTCGAGCACCCGCCACTCGTCCTCGCGGACGGAGCCGCGGGCGTCGGCCACGGCCGCGATCAGGTCCGCGATCGGGCCGAAGACGTCGAGCTGGAGCTGGTGGTTGGCGAGGTTGCCGACCCGGACCGGCCGGGAGCCGGCGTAACCGGGCAGGGTGTCGATGACCGCCTCGGCGCCCAGTTCGTAGCCGTCCACCGTGTAGAGCGGGTGCAGCCGCTCCGGGTGTCCGCCGGTGCGCTCGATGCACCCGTCGACCCAGCGCAGCAGCGCCTCGGCCTCCTCGATCGAGCCCAGGTCGACCAGGGACCGCGCGGTCATCGCCGCGTCCCGCAGCCAGCAGTAGCGGTAGTCCCAGTTGCGGACGCCGCCCAGCTCCTCCGGCAGCGAGGTGGTCGCGGCGGCCAGGATCGAGCCGGTGGCCTCGTGGCAGAGCCCGCGCAGGGTCAGCGCGCTGCGGACCACCAGGTCCCGGGCGGTGCTCGGCAGCCGCAGGGTGGCCACCCAGTCCTTCCAGGGCTGCTCGGCCAGGGCCTGCCGCTCGTGGACCGACATCCGGTGGTGTTCCAGGCTGTGCGTGCCGAAGCGCAGCTCCAGCACGACCTGCCCACCGGAGGCGGAGAGGTCGACGACCGCCTTGGCCGTCTCGTAGCCGCCGTCGTTGGTGACCTGCCACTCGACCCCGGGCGAGTAGAGCGCGACCGGCTCGTTGGAGCCGAGCACCAGCAGGCCGTCGCCGATCGGCTGCAACTGCACCGCGACCTGGCCGAACTCGGGCCGGGGCGCGAACTCCAGCCGGGCCCGGCCCGAGCCGGTGAGCACCCGGACCATGGTCGAGTCGCCGGTCATGACGGCCGGGCCGTCCGGCGTGGTCTCCCGGGCCGGCTTGTCCAGCCAGTCGGTGACGGTCAGGCCCGACCACCGGGTCTCGACGGTCATCGTCCCCGAGCGGTAGCGCTGCCCGAGCGGGATGCCCCCGCGTTCCGGGGCCACGCTGAAGTGCCCGGCGGGGCTGCCGCCGACCAGGTCGGCGAAGATCGCCGCCGAGTCGGGCTTGGGGTGGCAGAGCCAGGTGACCTTGGCCTCGGGGGTGAGCAGGGCCACGGTCCGCCCGTTGGCCAGCATCGAGTGCCGCTCGATGGGCACCGCACGCTCGCCGAAGAGCCAGTGCCGCCGGGTCTCCAGCAGCAGGCCGAGGGCGCGGGCGGCCTCGATCGGCTCGGCGACCCGGTAGCCGGCCTGCGTGTCGCCGGGGCCGATCTTGATGCCGACGTCCGGCCCGTGCAGGTTGCCGAAGGCGTTCTCGTCGGTGACGTCGTCGCCGATGAAGAGCACCGCGCTGGCGGAGAGCTGGGTGCGCAGCTGGTCGACGGCCGTGCCCTTGTGCGTGGCGACCACCGACAGCTCGATGACCTCCTTGCCCTGGGTGACCGTGACGTCGTCCCAGGTGGCGGGGCCGCTGCGGACCGCCTCGATGGCGGCGGCCGCGATCTCGGGGGCCACCCCGCGGGTGTGCACCGCGACGCTCGCCGGCTTGCGCTCCAGCCGGATTCCCGGGTGGGCCGAGGCGATCTCGCGCAGGGCGTCGCGCAGCCGGGTGCGGACCGCGATCAGCTCGGGGGAGAGCCGCTCGACGAAGCCGATGTCGAACTCGGAGCCGTGGCTGCCGACGAGGTGGACCTCGCTGGGCAGCCGGGAGAGGGCCGCCAGGTCGCGCAGGGCCCGCCCGGAGACCACCGCCACGGTGGTCTGGGGCAGGGCGGCCAGCGCCCGGACGGCCGCCACCGACTCCGGCAGCGGCACGGCCTTGCTCGGGTCCTCCACGATCGGCGCCAGGGTGCCGTCGTAGTCGCAGGCGATCAGAAGCTGGGGTACCCGGGCGATGCGGCCGATGGCCGCCCGCAGTTCCGGGTCCATCGTGCCGGCCGCCGGGGTGACGATCTCGTTGGCGGCGTTCACGCGTCCTCCGATTGAGGCACACCGAGTTCGGTGAGGAAGGACTTCGCCCAGTGCCCCACGTCGTGGGTGCGAAGATGGCGTTGCATTGTCCGCATTCTGCGGCGTGCCTCCGGCTTCTCGACGTGCACGGCCCTCAGCAGGGCGTCCTTGACCGCGTCAGGGTCGTGCGGGTTACACAGGAACGCCTGACGCAGCTCGGTGGCGGCGCCGGCGAACTCGCTGAGCACGAGTGCACCGCCCTGGTCGGCGCGCGATGCGACGTACTCCTTGGCTACCAGATTCATTCCGTCTCGCAGCGGGGTCACCATCATCACGTCGGCGGCGGCGTACATCGCGGCGAGTTCAGTGCGACTGTACGACTGATGCAGATAATGCACCGCCGGCACGCCGACCCTGCCGAATTCGCCATTAATCCGGCCGACCTCCCGCTCCACCTTCACGCGTAGTGCCTGGTAGTGCTCCACGCGCTCGCGGCTGGGCGTGGCGACCTGCACCATGACCGCGTCGGGAACTGTCAACTTTCCGTCAGCCAGCAGTTCGCGGAAGGCCTTGAGCCGCAACTCGATGCCCTTGGTGTAGTCGAGCCGGTCGACGCCCAGGATGATCGTCTTCGGGTTGCCCAGCTCCTCGCGGATCTCCTTCGCCCGGGCCTGGATCGCCTGGTCGGCGGCCAGCCGCTCCATCTCCTTCGTGTCGATGGAGATCGGGAACGCGCCGGCCTTCACCTGGCGCCCGTCGACCTGGATCATCTGCCCCTCGTAGCGCAGCCCGAGCAGGTGCCGGGCCAGCCGGACGAAGTTCTGCGCGGCGAGGCGCTGCTGGAACCCGACCAGGTCGGCGCCGAGCAGGCCGCGCAGGATCTCGGTGCGGAACGGCATCTGCATGAACAGCTCGATCGGCGGGAACGGGATGTGCAGGAAGAAGCCGATCCGCAGGTCGGGCCGCAGCTCGCGGAGCATCGCCGGGACGAGCTGGAGCTGGTAGTCCTGCACCCAGACCGTCGCCCCCTCGGCCGCGACCTCCGCCGCGGCCTCCGCGAAGCGGGCGTTGACCAGGCGGTACGCCTCGCGCCAGCGCCGCTTGTAGGCGGGCGTCTCCACCGCGTCGTGGTAGAGCGGCCAGATCGTCGCGTTGGACTGGCCCTCGTAGTAGCGCTCCAGCTCCTCCGCGCTCAGCGGCACCGGGTGCAGCCGGATGCCCTCCAGGTCGAAGGGCTCGGGGGCGGCGCCGGTGCCACCGGCCCAGCCGACCCAGGTGCCCTGGTGCTCGGCGAGGACGGGGTGCAGTGCGGTCACCAGCCCCCCGGGGCTGCGACGCCACTGCCGTCCTTCGGGGGTGCTCACCTCGTCGACGGGTAGCCGGTTCGCCACTACGACAAAGGAGCTGCGGACGGTCACGTTCGGCCACCTCCGGGTGCTGACGGGTCAACCGCGAATGAGCGTACTGAGCGTAGCTGCGGCTTCTGGGGCCCCGTGCCGGAGTCACCTACCCTTCCCACGATGGTCCAACCCTTGGGGTGATCTTGTCGATACCCCTGCTCGGAAGCAGGGGTGGCGCGACCCGTCCGGAGGTTCGGGGGCGGGGTGATGTGGGCGCGACGCCGCGTACCTGTCAGGATTGAGGATGGCGTGCGTGCGGCCGGCCACCGGCCGGCGGCGGCGGGCGGAGGTCGAAGCCCGCGCCCGCGCCCGCCGATCCCAGTCGCAACCCTACGGAGGTAGCCCGCACCGTGGCCCAGTACATCTACGTCCTGGAAAAGGCGCGCAAGGCGCACGGCGACAAGGTCGTGCTCGACAACGTGACGCTGAGCTTCCTGCCGGGGGCCAAGATCGGTGTGGTCGGCCCCAACGGCGCCGGCAAGTCCAGCCTCCTCAAGATCATGGCAGGGCTGGACAAGCCGAGCAACGGCGAGGCCCGGCTGATGCCCGGCTACACCGTCGGCATGCTCGCCCAGGAGCCCCCGCTCAACGACGCCAAGACCGTGCTCGGCAACGTCGAGGAGGCGGTCGCCGAGACCAAGGCCAAGCTGGAGCGGTTCAACAAGATCGCCGAGCAGATGGCCACCGACTACTCCGACGAGCTGATGGAGGAGATGGGCCGGCTCCAGGAGGAGCTGGACCACCTCGACGCCTGGGACATCGACTCCAAGCTCGAACTGGCGATGGACGCGCTGCGGTGCCCGCCGCCGGACGCCGACGTCACCCAGCTCTCCGGTGGTGAGCGCCGCCGCGTGGCGCTGTGCAAGCTGCTGCTGGAGGCGCCCGACCTGCTGCTGCTCGACGAGCCCACGAACCACCTGGACGCGGAGAGCGTCTCCTGGCTGGAGCAGCACCTGGCCAAGTACGCCGGCACCGTCATGGCGATCACCCACGACCGGTACTTCCTGGACAAGGTGGCCGGCTGGATCCTGGAGCTGGACCGCGGCCGGGCCATCGGCTACGAGGGCAACTACTCCACCTACCTGGAGAAGAAGGCGGCCCGGCTGGCCGTCGAGGGCCGCCGCGACGCCAAGATGAAGAAGCGGCTCACCGAGGAACTGGAGTGGGTCCGCTCCAACGCCAAGGCGCGGCAGACCAAGTCCAAGGCCCGACTCGACCGCTACGACGAGATGGCCAACGAGGCGGAGAAGACCCGCAAGCTCGACTTCGAGGAGATCCAGATCCCGCCGGGCCCGCGCCTGGGCAACACGGTGATCGAGGCGCAGAACCTCAGCAAGGGCTTCGGCGACCGGCTGTTGATCGACAACCTGTCGTTCTCGCTGCCGCGCAACGGCATCGTCGGCATCATCGGCCCCAACGGCGTCGGCAAGACCACGCTGTTCAAGACCATCGTCGGGCTGGAGCAGCCGACCGGCGGCGAGGTCCGGGTCGGCCCCACCGTCTCGCTGTCGTACGTCGACCAGAACCGGCAGGGCCTCGACGGCGACAAGAGCGTCTGGGAGGTCGTCTCCGACGGCCTGGACTACCTCATGGTGGGCAAGGTCGAGATGCCGTCGCGGGCGTACATCGCGGCGTTCGGATTCAAGGGGCCGGACCAGCAGAAGCCGACCAAGGTGCTCTCCGGCGGCGAGCGCAACCGGCTCAACCTGGCGCTGACGCTGAAGATCGGCGGCAACGTGATCCTGCTCGACGAGCCGACCAACGACCTGGACGTCGAGACCCTCTCCAGCCTGGAGAACGCGCTGCTGGAGTTCCCCGGCTGCGCCGTGGTCATCTCCCACGACCGGATGTTCCTCGACCGGGTCTCCACGCACATCCTGGCCTGGGAGGGCGACGACGAGGACCCGTCCCGCTGGTTCTGGTTCGAGGGCAACTTCGAGGCGTACGAGAAGAACAAGATCGACCGGCTCGGCGCGGAGGCGGCCCGCCCGCACCGCGTGACCTACCGCAAGCTGACCCGTGACTAGCCGCGCGGACCGTAGCCGATCATGAGTGACCGCTTCGTCTACCACTGCACCCTGCGGTGGTCCGACCTGGACGCGTACGGCCACATCAACAACTCGCGCTTCCTCACCCTCTACGAGGAGGCGCGGGTGGCGTTGATGTTCGCCGGCGGCCGGGCGTGGGGGGTGGGCTCGTTCGTCGACGGCGTCGTGATCAGTCGGCACGAGATCGACTACCTGCGCCCGGTGGAGTACGCCCTCGGCCGGACCACGGCCGAGGCCGCCCCCACGGTGCGCATCGAGCTGTGGGTGGAGGAGATCCGGGGCGCGTCCTTCACCGTCGCCTACGAGCTCTTCGACGGCGACGTGCTGGCCAGCCGGGCCCGTTCGGTGCTGGTGCCGTTCGACCTGACCCGGCAGCGGCCCCGACGGATCACCCCGGAGGAGCGGACGTTCCTGCTCACGTACGCGCCGCAGGGCGGGGTGGCGTGACGGCGGCCGGCGGGCCGGTCGCCCCGGCGGGGGCCGGTGGCGGCGGGACGGTCGCCGGCGGGCACGGGATCGCCGACGCGGCCGACGCGGGGGCTTTCCTGGCCCGTCTCGTCCGGCTGGACGGCGACGCGCCGGTCCGGCTCAGGTCGGCCGGCGCGACGGGCCGTACGGCCCTCTGGGGGCGTCTGCCGTGGGGCGTGCTGGTCGTCCGCACGGTGGCCGGCGACGGCCCCGGCGACGCCACGGTCCCGGCCCGCGAGTTGCTGGCCGAGCTGGCGGCGGACGGTGCGGCCCTGCCGACGCGGCGGGACGAGCGGTGGCGGTGGCCGCTGCCGCCCGCGGCGAGCCGCCGGGTGGAGACGCTGCCCGGCGTGGAGCTGCGGCGGATCGCGGCGGCGGCGGCGGGAGCCCTGCGGGACGCCAGCACCCACGGCGTCGGCGGGCGTGCGGTGGGGCAGCGGGCGCTGCGGGACGCGCTGCTCGACCACGTGCCCGTGGTGGTCACCCCGGAGGACCCGCCCGGCGAGCCGGTCGAGGTGACCCAGCGGATGGTCCAGGGGTTGGTCCGGATGGGCTTCCTGGGACCCGCCGAGGGGTCGGCCGGGACGGCCGGCGGGGGCGACGTCCAGGTGCGAACGGCTGGCCGATGGGTCGGCCTGGTGGGACCGTACGGAGCGATATGGTCGCAGAAGGCCACCGAACTTGCCGTGCGGCCCCTCTGAATTCATCCGTTCGGCTGACCCTCGGTCATTCTTCTGTCCTGGGGCTGCCGTTGGGGGGGTGCTTCAACCCGGCTGTCCGGGTACCGTCCATCCTCGGATCCAACGCACCGCAGGCGAGTGGATCCGCTGGGGAGTGAGGTGCGCGAGCGATGCCGTGGTGGTCATGGCGCCCCGGTCCCGCCAACGGCGGCGGCGACCCGGAAAGGCGGAGCGGGATCACAGTGGAGAGCACCGTCCGGGTCGGACCACCGACCCCCCGTCAGCCGGGAGACGACTGCCCGCCGACGGAACGAGCCGTGATCGCGGACATGCCCGCCACGGTCGAGCCGGTCACCCTACGCCGCGTCTGCGACGCACTCGACATGCTCGACGTGCGCTACCTGGCCGACGGCGACGGCAACCTGCTGGCCATGTGGGAGCGGCACGCCGTGCTGGTCACGCTGGAGGGTCCGGAGGACGAGATCCTGGTGATGCGGGCCCGTCCACACGCGACGGTGCCGCCGGACTGGGCCGACCGCGCCTACCGCGTGGTCAACGAGTGGAACCACACCCGCCGCTTCTGCAAGGCCTACATCGGCGACCCGACCGAGCGCGGCCAGTTGCCGATCTACGCGGAGTTGCAGGTGCCGTTCGGTGCCGGGGCGCACGACGCGCTGCTGGTCGAGATGCTCGACTGCGGCGCGGCGGTCGCCACCAGTTTCGTGGACTGGCTGCACGACGAGGGCGCCCTGCTCTGAGGCGCCGGACGCCCGCGGGGCGATCCGGTGCCCGTGTGAACGCCGACGGGTCGCCCGGCTCCGCCGGGCACCCGAGGGCGGCCCGGTCAGGCCGACCGGGTCAGGCCGGCCCCGCCGGGTCCTCCATCGCGTTGACCATGAAGTAGGCGGCCCGCTCCAGGTAGTCCCACAGCGCGGTGGCGATCTCCGGCGGCAGGTCGAGCCGGTCCACGGCGCGGCGCATGTGGAGCAGCCACGCGTCCCGCTCGGCGGCGCCGATCCGGTACGGCGCGTGGCGCATCCGCAGCCGCGGGTGCCCCCGTTGCGCCGAGTACGTGTTGGGGCCGCCCCAGTACTGCATGAGGAACAGGGTCAACCGGTCCGCGGCCGGGCCCAGGTCCTCCTCCGGATACATGGGGCGCAGCAGCGGGTCGTCGGCGACCCCGGCGTAGAACTCGTCCACCAGCTTGCGGAAGGTGGGCTCGCCGCCGACCGCTTCGAAGAGGGTCATCGACGCACCGGGACGGTCGGACTCACCTGCGGCATTCACCGTTCCATCCTGCCAGGTGCCACGTCGGGCGAGCGGGGGGTGCCGGCTGTGGGTCGGGTCACCGCGTGCCGCCGCTGTCCCGCCTCGCCGGGGCGACCGCCCAACGGCCCGCTGGCCCGCCGGACCGCTCCTCCGCGGGTCGCCCCTGCGCGCCCGCCGGGGCGGCGGGACCGGCTGCCTGCCGGGGGGCCGCTCCGCCCGCCTGCTGGGCCGCCTCGATCGCCGCGTCGATCGTCGACCGGCTCGGCCAGCGCAGGGCGGCGAGCGTCATCAGCAGCACCCCGACGGCGCTCCACACCCCGACCACGAGCGGGATGGAGTATCGCTCGGCCAGCAACCCGGTGACCAGGACGGCCATGCCCTGGATGACCTGGACGCCGGTCGCCATCACGCCGAAGGCGCGGGCCCGGAAGCCGTCGGGCAGCGCCCGGACGAAGAGCCCGTTGGCCACCGGCAGCATGCCGGCGACGGCGAACCCGCAGGCTGCGGCGAGCAGCGCCACCACCAGGGGCGGCGGGTCGAACAGCGCGGGCACCAGGGCCAGTGGGGAGAGCACCGCCAACGGCCGCATCAGGCTCAGGCGGCGGTCCGGCCCGAACGCCCGGCTGACGACGAGGCCGCCGAGGATGAAGCCGACGGGGTTCGCCGCCATGATGATCGCCTGCGCGGCGCCGGCGTCCAGCTGGCCGGCGTGCTCGCTCGCCCAGGCGGCGGCGAGGCCCTCCGGCACCACGGAGAAGAGCATGGCGGCGAAGACCAGCACGGCGATGGCCCGCAGCACCGGGGTGCCGAACACGATCTGGAAGCCCTGCGCGGTCTCCCGCAGCAGGTGGCTGCGGTGCGCGGCGGTCATCGCCGTCGGTCGGTCGGCCACGCCGAAGCGGACCAGCGCCGCCGACAGGGCGAAGGTCGCCGCGTTCACCAGGAGCGCGGTGGTCGGGTCGAAGGTGGCGATGGCCGCGCCCGCCAGGTAGCCGACGACCTGGGCGGCCTGGCCGACGCTGCTGATCATCGACAGCCCGACCACCAGGCGGTCCCCGGTGAGGACCAGGGGGATCAGCGCCGACTTGGCGGCCTGGCTCGGTGGGTTGGCCAGCGTGGTGGCGAAGAGCAGGGCCAGGATCATCGGGACAGGCACGCCGGGGATGGCGATGCACACCATCAGCACCATCCGGACGAGGTCGCAGATCACCATGACCTGCCGGTAGCGGTGCCGCTCCGCGAGGGTGGCGAGCAGGGGGCCGCCGACCAGCCAGGGCAGGTAGCTCACCGCGAAGGCGGCGGCCGAGAGCGCGACGGACCGGGTCTCCTCGTAGACCAGCAGGGTGACCGCGGCCTTGGCGATGTAGTCGCCGATCCAGGAGAGCGCGCTGGCGGTGAAGACGGCGCCGTATTCGCGGTTGGCGAACACCTCGCGGAAGGTTGCCGGCCCTTCCGGGGGTCGCTCGTCAGGCACCGTCGCCTCCATCGTTCCCCTGAGCGGGCCACTCGTGATGGACGGCCCGGGAACCGTCGTCAGATCTACGGATCAGCGAGGACGTGATCACGCTCCGGTGGAGCGCGTTGCACCGGATTTTGCCCGATCGTCCGACGAGTGGCTAGGGCGAAGGGGTTGATCGTCGCATCTCCGACTGAACGAACGGACGATACCCGAGGGGCCACCCGGCTCGCGACCCCCGCCGCCCGGCGTTCCGGGCGCCTCAGGTGGCGCCGCCCTGCCCGGTCTCGCCGGGGGTGGGGACGGGCATGCCGGGGTAGAACCGGGCGGCGGCGATCTTCGCGGTGATGCCGGAGTTCTCCAGCGCCTCGGCGAGCCGGCGACGCAGCTCCCGGCCGACGGCGAACTGCCCGTCGGCGGTCGTCTTGACCACCGTACGGATCACCGCGCCGTCGACAGTCATCTGCTCGACGCCCAGCACCTCCGGCGCCTCGACGATCTCCGGCGCCAGGTCGGGGTCGATCGCCACCGAGGCGGCGGCGGTACGCAGCACGGCGGTGGCCTCCTCCGTGCCGGCGAAGCCGATCGGCAGGTCGACCACCACCAGGGCCCAACCCTGGCTCTTGTTGCCCACCCGGACGATCTCGCCGTTGCGGATGTACCAGAGCACACCCCGCCCGTCGCGGACGGTGGTGACCCGCAGCCCGACCGACTCCACCACGCCGGTCGCCTCGCCGAGGTCGACGGTGTCGCCGACGCCGTACTGGTCCTCGATCAGCATGAACAGGCCGGCGATCAGGTCCTTGACCAGGCTCTGCGCGCCGAAGCCGAGGGCCACGCCCGCGATGCCGGCGCTGGCCAGCAGCGGGGCCAGGTCGAAGCTGAACTCCTTGAGGATCATCAGCAGCGCGATGCCGAAGATGAACGCGGTGCTCAGGCTGCGCAGCACCGAACCGATCGCCTCGGCCCGCTGCCGGCGCCGCTCCGGAACGAACTCGCCGGGCTCGACGGTGGCGGTGGGGATCCGCTCGCGCAGCGGACGCAGCATGGTCGGCACGCCCGCGTCGGTGGTGGTGCGCACCAGCCGGCGGATCGTGCGGTGCACCAGCCACCGGGCGGCGACCGCCAGCAGCAGGATCATCACGATCCGCAGCGGCTTGAGCAGGATCCAGTAGCTGCCCTCGGCGAACCACACCGAGCCGGTCATGTCGTAGACGCTCTTGCAGAGGGCGTCGTCCAGGCAGGTCGGCGAGGGGGTCGGGTCCGGCGCCTCGACGGCGGGGAGGGCGGGCGGCGTCAGGCTGACAGCGGTCACGCTGTCTTCGTACCGCACCCGGCGGGACCCCAACCCCCCGACCCTCCGCGTCGTGACCCGGCCCCCGGGTGGAGAGTGCCGCCCGCGCGGTCGCATCGGTTCAGGTCGCGCCCCGGGGAACGCGAGGTGACGGCACAACTATCATGATCAAATGACAGCCTCCACCTTCGTCTTCGTGCCCGGTGCCGGCAGCAACTCGTTCACCTGGGCGCCCATGCAGCGGGAACTGGCCCTGCGGGGGCACCGCTCGCTGGCCGTCGACCTGCCTGGGCACGGCTTCGGCGCGACGTTCCCGGCGGCGTACCAGGCCCCGCAGGACCTCGCCGCCCTGGCGACCGCGCCGAGCGCGATGGCCGGCGTCGGCCACGCCGACAACGTGGCCCACGTCCTGGACGTCGTGCGGCGGGTACGCGAGCACGGACCGGTCATCCTGGTCGGGCACAGCCGGGGCGGGCTCACCCTGACCGGGGTCGCCAACGCCGCCCCGGAGCTGCTGGACCGGCTGGTCTACATCTCGGCGTGGTGCTGCGCCGCCGACACCCCGGCCGGCTACCAGGCCTCGGCGGAGAACGCGTCGAGCGCCCTGAATGGCGTCGGCGGCCTGCTCGCCGCGAACCCGATGGAACTCGGCGCGCTGCGGTTCAACTGGCGCACCGCCGACCCCGCACTGCTCGCCACCCTCCGGGAGGCGATCCTGGCCGACGGCACCGACGACGAGTTCCACGGCTACCTGAACACCCTGGAGCCGGACGAGAGCCTGGACGCCGGCGAGGAGCGGGCCGACCCCGGGACCTGGGGCCGCGTCCCCCGCACCTACCTGCGGCTCACCGCCGACCGGTCGATACCGATCGCGCTCCAGGACCGGTTCATCGCCGACGCCGACGCGCTCACCCCCGACAACCCGTTCGACGTGTGGTCCCTCGACGTCAGCCACGCCGCGGTGCTCGTCCGCCCCGGGGAGACCGCGGCACTGCTCTCCTCCCTGGCCCGGGTCTGACGGACCGGGCGGGCCGATCTGACGGACCGGGCGGGCCGATCGGCGCCGGGCGTGGCCGATGATGCGCGCAGGAGGTCGCACCCGTCGGTGCGGCATTGATCGGGTCGTCGTGATCGCGTTTATCGGCTTCAATGCGTAAACATGATCATCGGGGCCTGGAATGCGGCGCGTCGGAATGGGTGGCGGGTGCCGGCCGGCGAGCGGCGCCGGGGAGTTCCGCCCCTGCTCAGGGGCGGACCTCCCCGTTTCCGGGTGATGCCTGGCCGGCTTCCGACATTAGTGCGTGCAATCCGGGAGCCGATCAGGGACGATGGGCGCACGGACGTCGGTGATCCGGCCGGCGTCGGCCGTGGTGGGCGACTGCGCCCGTTTCCGGTCGGCGGTGGCGAGCAGGGGGCCGCTGAACCGGGAGGGTGAACGCGATGCCTGACATACGACCCACGGTGGGCTCCGGTGCGCTGGTTCTCAACGCCACCTACGAGCCGCTGTGCGTCGTGTCGGTGCGCCGCGCCGCCATTCTCGTGCTCTCCGCCAAGGCGGTCTGCGTCGCCGACGGCGACGGCATCCTGCACAGCGCCCGCGACGCGCTGCCGGTGCCGTCGGTCGTCCGCCTCACCCGCTTCGTACGCGTGCCCTACCGCACCCACGTCGGGCTCTCCCGCCGCGCCATCTTCGCCCGGGACGGCTGGCGGTGCGCCTACTGCCGGGGTCCCGCCGAGACCATCGACCACGTCTTCCCGCGCAGCCGGGGCGGCCGGCACGCCTGGGAGAACGTCGTCGCGGCCTGCGCCCGGTGCAACCACACCAAGGGCGACAAGACGCCGGCCGAGCTGGGCTGGCGGCTGCACGCGCTGCCGGCGGCCCCGAAGGGCACCGCCTGGCGGGTGCTCGGCCACCGGGCGCCAGACCCCCGCTGGTCCGACTGGCTCGACCTGCGCGAGCCCGAAGGCCGCCTGAGCCGGGAGCCCGAGGCCGCCTGACCCGTCGCCCGCGCCCGCACGACGCGGCGCGCGGGCGGGCCGGTCACGTCGTACGCGCCCGGACCAGGGACGCGAAGACCACCACGTTGTCGGCGTACCCGGTCTGCCCGCCCACCCAGCGCCCGCCGCAGGTGATCAGGCGCAGCCGGGGGCGGTCGAAGTCGCCGAAGACCTCGTCCACCGGCAGCCGGTCCTTGTCGAAGCGCTCGACGGAGTCCACCTCGAAGACGGCCACCGAGCGGTCCTGTCGGGCAACCTCGATCCGGTCGCCGTCGTCCAGGTCCCGCAGCTTGTGGAAGACCGCCGGCCCGCTGGTCGTGTCGACGTGCCCGACGATGACCGCCGGGCCGTACTGCCCGGGGGTCGGGCCCTGGTCGTACCAGCCGGCCTCCTGGGCGCGGGCGGCGTCCGGCACCGCGATGCTGCCGTCCGGGGCGATGCCGACGCCGTGCACGGGCGCCCGGACGTCGATCGGGTCGATGGCGATGCCGACGGGCCGGCTGGCGGGCAGCACCGGGAACTTCTTCGGCGCGGGTCGCAGCCCCGCGAGGAACCGCTCCGGCAGCACGCTCACGCCGGCGATCCGCTCCACGCCGAGCATCGTGACGATCAGCGCCATCAACGTCCCGATCACCAGGACCGGCAGGCCGGGCCCCCGCCCCGGGGCCAGCCGGCGGCGGCCGGCCGGAACGCGGCGGTAGCGGGGTCGGGCGGGCAGCGGACCGGCGGCCGGGTCGGTGGTGGCGACGCTCGCCGACACCGCCTCCCCGGCCACCCGGCCTAGCCGGCAGGCGGTCGCGGCCGCCGCCCGGCGGGACGCCCGCAGCGCCCGCCGGGTGGTCGCCCGGATCCGGCCCGGATCCGATCCATTGGTACGCCTCAGGGAGCCGGTCATGGCGACGGCGGGTCAGGAACCGGACCCGGTCCGGCGGCGGTTGCCGAAGAAGCCGAAGCCCACGGCCAGGGCCACGACCGCGAGGCCCCCGATCATCAGCATCGAGCCGGTGCCCGAGACGCCGGCGGTGCCGCCGCCCCCGGTGGCCGGACCCTTGCTCGGCTGCTCCATGTTCAGCACCGTGAGCGTGGTGGTCGCGGTCTTGCCGTTGTCGCAGCGCAGGTCCACCGGGTAGTCGCCGGGTTCCTTGCTGCCCGGGATGGTGACCTGGCCGGTCAGGAAGCCGTTGTCCGGCCGCAGCATCAC
Source organism: Micromonospora sp. DT62 (assembly GCF_049847285.1). NCBI lineage: Bacteria > Bacillati > Actinomycetota > Actinomycetes > Micromonosporales > Micromonosporaceae > Micromonospora > Micromonospora sp. DT62. The sequence continues at coordinate 75,108 of NZ_JBNCOB010000002.1, read as the reverse complement.
CCGCCCGAAGGCGTCGGAGTGCACGTCGGCCTGGCGGGTGTTGGCGTTGTCGCAACCGGCCCGGATGCTGACCCGGGTGCCGGCCTGCGCGCTGTTGGGCACCACCTCGACGAAGGTGTTCTCACCCGCCCAGGCGGGTGCGACGGTCGTCAGGACGAAAGCCCCGACCAGCCCCAAGACGGTCAGAGCGCGGGTCAGGGCACGTTGGAACGCTGTGAGCACCGGCATGATCCCCCCTTCCGGTGACGATCACCGGAATCCTCCCCGGGCAACAGGGGCCTGCTTTCCCGCTGGCCGGGGGGCAAACCCGGGGCGGGTCAGCGCTGCCGGTCGGCGGGGGGCAGCGGGGTGACGGGCTGCCATTCCAGCGGGCTGGAGAGCACCATCGTGCTGGACGGCTGGCCGTACGGGGCGAGCCGGTCGATGACGCCCTCGAAGTCGTCGATCGACCCGGCGGCCACCTTGAGCATGCTGCACGCGTCGCCGGTGATCCGGTGGATCTCCAGGATCTCGGGCCAGTTCGCCACGTCCGGGTCGCGCAGGATGCACCGCGCCCCGTAACAGGACATCCGGATCAGCGCGACCACGGTGCGGCCGGCCCGGGTCAGGTCGACGTGGGCGTGGTAGCCGGTGATCACCCCGGACTCCTCCAGCCGGCGCACCCGCTCGGCCACGGCCGGCGGCGACAGGTGCACCCGTCGGGAGAGTTCGCTGAAGGAGAGGCGCGCGTCAGCCTGCAGTTCCCGCAGCAGCGCCCAGTCCATGTCGTCCATGGGGCGACCTTACTTTCTCGAAGCCGAATCCGGCTCATGCCTTCTGCGTAGCAGGTCAGACGGGGTGAGCGCCGTTGATCCGGCATTCCATCCGGGGGTTCCGCCGAGAGATCATGTCGACATCCCGAAAACGGCCGACCGTCGGTCGTTCCGGGTGACGGAGCAGAGGGAGGCCACCGGTGAAGCAGACGGACGTGCGCGTACCCGCCAAGGCGGCGGTGCGCCCGGTGACCCCGCGGCAGCGCGCGGCCCGCGCCGCCCGCAACGGCGGCGAACCGACGCTGGAGTTCGCCGAGCGGGTGCCGTACGACGCGTACGTGCACGCCAGCACGCTGCACAAACTGCAGCAGCCGCTGAGCGACGACCCCGGCGAGATGTCCTTCCTGATGGTCAGCCAGATCATGGAGCTGTACTTCAAGCTGACCTGCCACGAGCTGCGCGAGACACAGCGGCTGCTGCGGGCCGACCGGGTGTGGGACGCGCTGGCCCCGCTGCGCCGCGCCGCGCTGCACCTGGAAGGGCTGAACGCGGCCTGGAACGGGCTGCGCTGGATGACCCCGGCCGACTTCAACCGGTTCCGCAACCTGCTGGGCGAGGGCTCGGGCTTCCAGTCGGCGATGTACCGCCACCTGGAGTTCCTGCTCGGCCTCCGCGACGAGACGCTGATCCGGCCGTTCCGGCGGCAGACCGACGTGTACGCCGAGCTGCGCGCCACCCTGGCGGCGCCGAGCCTCTGGGACGACGTGGTCGCCCTGCTGGCCCGGCACGGCCACGAAGTGCCGGCCGACCTGCTGGACCGGGACGTCAACGCCGAGCACCAGCCGCACGCCGCCGTGGAGGCCGCGTGGGTGCGGATCTACGCCGAGCCCGGGCCGGAGAACCACCTGCGGATGCTGGGCGAGGCGCTGACCGAGGTGGCCGAGCAGTTCGGCGACTGGCGGCAGCACCACGTCAAGGCGGTGCAGCGCACAATGGGCGCCAAGGTGGGCAGCGGCGGCTCCGCCGGACTGGCGTGGTTGCAGCGCAGCATGGCCCGGGTGGTCTTCCCCGAGCTGTGGTCGGCCCGGACAGCGATGTGACCCGAGAGCGAGACGACCCCATGACCACCCCCGCATCCGATCCGTCCGGTTTCGCCGCCGGTGAGGCCGAGGCGCGCCGCCTCGACGCCGCCGATCCCGGGCACCGCCACCTGTTCCACGTGCCGCCGGCCGACGGCGGCCGGTACCCCGAGGCCGCCTACCTGGCCGGCAACTCGCTCGGCCTGCAACCCCGGGCCACCCGCGACGAGCTCGCCGCCGACCTGGACGCGTGGAGCCGCCTCGGCGTCGAGGGACACCTGGAGGGCGAGCGCCCCTGGCTGCCGTACCACGAGCTGCTGACGGCGCCGGCCGCGCGACTGGTCGGCGCCGCCCCGGCGGAGGTCGTGGTGATGAACTCCCTGACGGTCAACCTGCACCTGCTGATGGTCAGCTTCTACCGGCCGGCCGGGGCGCGCACCCGGATCGTCATCGAGGACAGCACCTTCCCCTCGGACAGCTACGCCGTGCGCAGCCAGGCCCGCTTCCACGGCCTCGACCCGGACACCACCGTCGTCCGGCTGCGCCCGCGCGCCGGCGAGGACACCCTGCGCACCGAGGACGTGACCGCCTACCTGGCCGCCGAGGGCGACACGGTGGCGCTGGTGCTGCTCGGCGGGGTCAACTACCTCACCGGCGAGCTGATGGACATCCCGACGATCACGGCCGCCGGCCGCGCGGCGGGGTCCGTGGTCGGCTGGGACCTGGCGCACGCCGCCGGCAACGTCCCGCTCGCCCTGCACGACTGGGACGTCGACTTCGCCGCCTGGTGCTCCTACAAGTACCTGAACTCCGGCCCCGGCGCGCTGGCCGGCGTCTTCGTGCACGAGCGGCACCTCGGCGACCCCGACCTGCCCCGCTTCGAGGGCTGGTGGAGCACCGAGGCGGCCACCCGGTTCGAGATGACCCCGGTCTCCCGGCCGCCGGCCACCGTCGAGGCGTGGCAGATCTCCAATCCGCCGATCTTCGCGATGGGCCCGGTGCGTACCTCGCTGGAGCTCTTCGACTCCGTCGGGATGCCCGCGCTGCGTGAGCGCAGCGTCCGGCTCACCGGCTACCTGGCGGGGCTGCTCGACGAGGTGACCGCGAACCGTCCGCTGACCGTGGTCACCCCGCGCGAGCCGGAGCGGCGCGGCTGCCAGCTCTCGGTGCGCATCGGCGCGGGCAGCGCGGCCGGGCTGGCCAAGCGGCTGCGGCACGAGCACGGCGTGATCGCCGACGCCCGGGAGCCGGACATCATCCGGTTCGCCCCGGTGCCGCTCTATTCCACGTTCCACGACTGCTGGCGGGTCGCCGACGCGCTGGCCGCCACGGTGGAGGTGAACTCATGGTGAGCGCGAGGAGTGAGCCGGGGTTGCGAGCCCCGCAGTCGCGAACGGAGATGAGCTCATGACCGACCAGCGGGACGAGATCGCGGTCGTCGGCGCGGGCCTCGCCGGCTGCCTGCTGGCCTGCTTCCTGGCCCGGCGCGGCTACCCGGTCGCCCTCTACGAGCGGCGGCCCGACCCGCGCACCGGCACGGTGGAGCGGGGACGCTCCATCAACCTGGCGCTCTCCGAGCGGGGCCTGGACGCGCTGCGCCGGATCGGCCTCGACGAGCAGGTGCTGGCCGACGGGCTGCCGATGCGCGGCCGGATGATCCACCCCGTCGACGGCGAGGCGCAGTTCCAGTCGTACAGCGCCGCCGGCGACCGGGCGATCAACTCGATCAGCCGGGGCGCGCTGAACAACGCCCTGCTCGACGCGGCCACCAGCCTGCCCGGGGTGCGGGTTGCCTTCGACCACCGGCTCGTCGGGCTCGACCCGACCAGCGGCGAGATGACCTTCGAGACCCCGCAGGGTGCCGTCGCGGCCACCGCGTCGGTCGTCCTCGGCGCCGACGGCGCCGGCTCCGCGGTGCGCGGGCAGCTGCTGGCGTACGGGCTGCTGACCGAGAGCGTGGACTTCCTCGACTACGGCTACAAGGAGCTGACGATCCCGCCGCTGGGCGGGGACTTCGCCCTCGACCCGGAGGCGCTGCACATCTGGCCGCGCGGCACCTCGATGATGATCGCGCTGCCGAACCCGGACCGCTCGTTCACCTGCACGCTCTTCTGGCCCACCCACGGCACCGCCAGCTTCGCCTCGCTGGGCAGCCCGGCGGCCATCGAGCGGCACTTCGCCGAGCACTACCCGGACCTGCCGCCGCTCGCCCCGGGTCTCGTGGACGACTACCAGCACAACCCCGTGGGCGTGCTCGGCACCGTCCGCTGCACCCCCTGGCAGGCGTACGGGAAGGTCGGCCTGCTCGGCGACGCGGCACACTCCATCGTCCCGTTCTACGGCCAGGGCGCGAACTGCGCCTTCGAGGACGTCGTCGAGCTGGACCGCTGCCTGGACGAGTGCGCCGACGACTGGTCCGAGGCGCTGCCGCTGTTCCAGCAGCGCCGGCAGGACAACGCCGAGGCCATCGCGCAGATGGCGCTGGCGAACTTCGTGGAGATGCGGGACAAGGTCGCCTCGCCGCTGTTCCAGGCCGGCCGGAAGGTCGAGCACGCGCTGGAGCGGGTGCTGCCGGGCCGGTACGTCTCCCGCTACGAGCTGGTGTCCTTCTCGACCACCCCGTACGCGGAGGTGCGTCGCCGGGTCCGCCGGCAGCACCGCCTGCTCGGGGCGGTGGCCGCCGGGGCAGTGGCGCTGCTGGCCGGCGCGGTCGGCCTCACGATCAGCCGAGGGAGGCGTCGATGACCGTGACCTGGGATCCCCGGCTGATGGCCGGGCGGGCACCCGACGGCCCGGGCCTGCTGCGCAACTTCGTGGGTGGTGAGTTCGTCGAGGGTGGGCGGCGGTTCGTCAAACGCAGTCCGGTGACGGGTGAGCCGGTGTTCGAGGTGGTCGAGGCGGATCGGGCGTGTGTGGACGACGCGGTGGCGGCGGCGCGGGCGGCGTTGCGGGGGCCGTGGGGTCGGATGGGGGAGCGTGAGCGGGCCGAGGTGTTGCGTCGGGTCGCTGTCGAGTTGGAGCGCCGTTTCGACGATCTGGTGACTGCTGAGGTGGCGGATACGGGTAAGTCGATTTCGCAGGCGCGGACGTTGGATATTCCGCGTGGTGCGGCGAATTTCCGTGCGTTCGCGGAGATTGTGGCGACCGCGCCGACGGAGTCGTTCACCACGGTCACCCCGACCGGTGGGCGGGCGTTGAATTATGCGGTGCGTAAGCCGGTGGGTGTGGTGGCGGTGATCGTGCCGTGGAACCTGCCGCTGCTGCTGCTCACGTGGAAGGTCGCTCCGGCCCTTGCTTGCGGTAATGCCGTGATCGTGAAGCCGAGTGAGGAGACGCCGGCGTCGGCGACGCTGTTGGCGGAGGTGATGGCTGCCGCCGGTGTGCCGGAGGGTGTGTTCAATCTGGTGCACGGGTTCGGTCCGGATTCGGCGGGGGAGTTTTTGACCCGGCATCCGGACGTCGACGCGATCACGTTCACCGGTGAGTCGTCGACTGGCAGCGCGATCATGCGAGCCGCTGCCGATGGGGTGCGGCCGGTGTCGTTCGAGTTGGGTGGCAAGAACGCGGGGCTCGTCTTCGCGGACGCGGATCTGGACGCGGCGGTGGCCGGTTCGGTGCGGTCGAGTTTCACCAATGGTGGTCAGGTGTGTCTGTGCACCGAGCGGATCTATGTGCAGCGGCCGGTGTTCGAGGAGTTCACGGCCCGGCTCGCGCAGCGGGCTGGTGAGTTGTCGTTCGGGTGGCCTTCGGACGAGGCGACGGTGAACATGCCGCTGATCTCGCATCAGCATCGCGAGAAGGTGCTGGGCTATTACGACCTGGCCCGTCGTGAGGGCGCGCAGGTGCTGACCGGGGGCGGCACGCCGGGCTTCGGTGACGCGCGTGATGGTGGCGCGTATGTGCAGCCGACGGTGTTGACGGGGCTCGCTGCGGATGCGCGTACCAATCGTGAGGAGATTTTCGGGCCGGTGGTTCATGTGGCGCCGTTCGATGATGAGGATGAGGCGTTCGCGTTGGCGAACGGCACGGAGTACGGGTTGGCGGCGGCGGTGTGGACGCGGGACGTGGGTCGGGCGCACCGGGCCGGTATGGGGTTGGACGCGGGGATCGTGTGGGTGAACACGTGGTTCCTGCGGGATCTGCGGACACCGTTCGGTGGGGTGAAGGCGTCCGGGATCGGGCGCGAGGGCGGCGTGCACTCCCTCGACTTCTATTCCGAACTCACCAACGTCTGCGTGGACCTGACATGAGCGCGCAGCCAATCAGGCGCAGTGCCGTGGAGCCCGCTGGCGGCTCCGAGGGCAGCGAGGAGCCGACATGAGCGTTGATTACGAGGCGGCGGCGCGGGAACTGGTCGACGCGCGGGAGAACGGTAAGCCGTGTGCGCCGCTGCGGGGGCGGTTGCTGCCGGAGGGGGACGTCACGTCGGCGTACCTGGTGCAGCAGCTTCAGGTGCGGCGGTGGTTGCAGCGCGGTCACCGGCGGGTGGGCGCGAAGATCGGGTTGACGTCGCGGGCGGTGCAGGAGTCGTTCGGTGTTTTCCAGCCCGATTTCGGGGTGCTGACCGATGACATGGCGGTGCCCGACGGGGCCGAGGTGCCGATGGGCCGGTTGTTGCAGCCTCGGGTGGAGGCGGAGGTCGCCTTCGTGTTGGGTGCGGATCTGCCGGACGAGCGGATCACCGGCGCGGATGTGATCCGGGCGGTCGATCATGTGTTGCCGGCGATCGAGATCGTGGATTCGCGGGTGGCGGGGTGGGACATCTCGATCGTGGACACGGTGGCGGACAACGCCTCCAGTGGCCTGTTCGTGCTGGGTACCACGCCGCGTCGGCTCGCCGACGTGGACCTGCGGCTGTGCGGCATGGTCCTCGAACAGGCCGGTGAGCCGGTGTCGGTCGGAGCGGGCGCGGCCTGCCTGGGTAACCCGTTGCATGCGGTGCAGTGGTTGGCGCAGACGATGGCCCGCTCGGGTGATCCGCTGCGTGCCGGGGATGTGGTGCTGTCCGGGGCGCTCGGTCCGATGGTGCCGGTGACGCCCGGTGCGGCGTACGAGGCGCGGATCTCCGGCCTGGGCTCTGTCCGCACGTGCTTCTCCAAGGAGGCGTCGTGACCACCGGCGTGGCGGTGATCGGGTCGGGCAACATCGGCACCGATCTGATGATCAAGGTGCTGCGGTTGTCGGAGTCGCTGCGGATGGTGGCGATGGTCGGCATCGACCCCGATTCCGACGGCCTGGCGCGGGCCCGGCGGTTGGGTGTGGCGACCACTGCCGAGGGTGTCGACGGCCTGGTGGCGATGCCGGAGTTCGCGGATGTGGAGTTGGTGTTCGATGCGACGTCGGCGGGCGCGCACCGTTACAACGATGCGGTGTTGGTGGCGCATGGTCGGCTGGTGGTGGATCTGACGCCGGCGGCGGTGGGTCCGTATGTGGTGCCGCCGGTGAACCTGGATGAGCACCTGCACCAGCGCAATGTGAACATGGTGACGTGTGGTGGGCAGGCGACGGTGCCGATCGTTGCGGCGGTGGGTCGGGTGACGCCGGTGGTGTACGGGGAGATCGTGGCGTCGATTGCGTCGAGGTCGGCGGGGCCGGGGACGCGGGCGAACATCGATGAGTTCACGGAGACGACGGCGCGGGCGATCGAGGTGGTCGGCGGCGCGCAGCGTGGTAAGGCGATCATTGTGTTGAATCCGGCTGATCCGCCGTTGTTGATGCGCGACACCGTCTACTGCCTGTGTGAGGACGCCGACGCCGATCGGGCGGCGATCGCCGGGTCGGTGGCGCAGATGGTGGCGGCGGTGCAGGAGTACGTGCCGGGGTATCGGTTGAAGCAGGACGTGCAGTTCGATCGGGTCGATGCGTATGTGCCGTCGTTGGGTCGGCGTCTGAGCGGGTTGCAGGTGTCGGTGTTCCTGGAGGTCTCCGGCGCCGGGCACTATCTGCCGGCGTACGCGGGGAACCTGGACATCATGACGTCGGCGGCGCTGCGCACGGCGGAGCGGCTGGTCGGGCTGCGATCGGCAGCGACCGGCCATGACGGCGCGGGCCGCGACGGCGCTGATGGCGCCAGCGCGGGCCATGACGGCGCTGGTGGCGATGGCGTGGGTCGGAACGTCGTGGAGGTGACCCGGTGACTGATCTGTACATCCAGGACGTGACGTTGCGCGACGGCATGCACGCCGTGGCCCACCGCTACACGGTCGAGCAGGTCCGCACGATCGCCGCGGCGTTGGACGCCGCCGGGGTGGCGGCGATCGAGGTCGCGCACGGTGACGGTCTGGCGGGGTCGAGTGTGAACTACGGCCATGGTGCGGCCAGTGACGCGGACTGGATCTCGGCGGCGGCCGAGGTCATGACGAACGCGAAACTCACCACCCTGCTGCTGCCGGGGATCGGCACGATCGCGGATCTGAAGGCGGCGAAGGCGCTCGGGGTGACGAGTGTGCGGATCGCGACGCACTGCACGGAGGCGGACATTTCGGCGCAGCACATCGCGTGGGCGCGGGAGAACGGCATGGACGTGTCGGGGTTCCTGATGATGTCGCACATGAACGATGCGGCTGGTCTGGCGGGGCAGGCGAAGTTGATGGAGTCGTACGGGGCGCACTGCGTCTACGTCACCGACTCCGGCGGCCGACTGCTCATGTCCGACGTCGCCGAGCGGGTGGACGCGTACCGGCAGGTGTTGGCGTCGACCACGCAGATCGGTATCCACGCCCACCACAACCTGTCCCTCGGTGTCGCCAACAGCGTCGTCGCGGTCGAGCACGGGCGGATCCTCGGGCACGGGCCGCTGGGTTCGGCGCACGGTCGGACGGTGCGGGTGGACGCGTCGCTGGCGGGGCAGGGTGCGGGGGCGGGTAACGCGCCGTTGGAGGTGTTCGTGGCGGTGGCGGAGTTGCATGGTTGGGAGCATGGCTGTGACGTGTTCGCGCTGATGGACGCCGCTGACGACATCGTGCGGCCGTTGCAGGACCGGCCCGTGCAGGTCGACCGCGAAACCCTCTCCCTCGGCTACGCGGGGGTGTATTCGAGTTTTCTGCGGCATGCGGAGCGGGCGTCGGACAAGTACGGGGTGGACGTGCGCTCGATCCTGGTCGAGTTGGGCCGTCGCCGCATGGTCGGCGGGCAGGAAGACATGATCGTGGACGTGGCACTGGACCTCGCCGGCAAGGAGACATCATGATCGGGCCGGACACCGCCGGTATCGCCGAGCGCCTCGGCGTGGCGGCCGACACCGCCACCGCCATCGCGCAGTTGGCCGCCGAGACGGGCTTGGACGTGGATGCTGCGTACGCGGTGCAGACGGCGTTGATCCAGCGTCGTCTCGACCGGGGTGAGCGTCTGGTCGGGTTGAAGATGGGCCTGACGAGCAAGGCGAAGATGGCGCAGGTCGGCGTGGACGAGGTCATCTGGGGCCGGCTCACCGACACCATGCGCATCCCCGACGGCGGCACCCTCGATGTCGGCGCCTTCATCCACCCCCGCGTCGAGCCGGAGGTGGCGTTCCTGCTCGACCGGCTGCCCGAACCGGGCGAGCCGGTCGGGGACTTCACCGACGCCGTGCGTGCGGTCGCCCCGGCGATCGAGGTCATCGACTCGCGGTACGCCAACTTCACGTTCTCCCTGCCGGACGTGATCGCCGACAACACCTCCGCCGCCGCCTTCACCATCGGCCCCTGGTCGCCGGTCCCCGACGGCCTGGACAACCTGGGTGTGCTGCTGGAGATCGACGGACGGGTGGCGCAGGTCGGCTCGACCGCCGCGATCCTCGGCGACCCCCGCCGCGCCCTCGACGAAGGCATCCGCCTCGCCGGCCGCCACGGCGTGCGGCTGCGCGAGGGCTGGGTGTTCCTCGCCGGCGCCGCCACCGCCGCCGTCCCTCTACGCCCCGGCGCCCACGTCCGCGCCGTCGTCGAACACCTCGGCACCACCTCCCTGCGAGCGTCGGCATGACCACGAACCAGGGCACGACCGCGAACCACAGCACGACCGCGAGCCAGGACACGCCCGCGAACCACGACACGCCCGCGAACCAGGGCGCGGCAGCAGGCCACGGCACGGGCGTGCAGGCGCACGTCGTGGCCGGCAAGGCCGTACCCCGAGGCGCGTTCCCACACGTCAAGGTCGCCGGCGGGTTCGTCTTCGTCTCCGGCACCTCCAGCCGCCGCCCCGACAACACCTTTGCCGGCGTCGACGTCGACGAGTTCGGCACCACGAACCTCGACATCCGCGCGCAGACCCGCGCCGTCATCGACAACATCGCCGACCTGCTGAAGACAGTCGGCGCCGACCTGAGCGACCTCGTGCAGGTCACCACCTACCTCGTCAACATGAACGACTTCGGCGGCTACAACCAGGTCTGGGCCGAGTACTTCGACGCGACCGGGCCCACCCGCACCACCGTCGCCGTGCACCAGCTACCACACCCGCACCTGCTCATCGAGATTCAGGCCGTGGCCCTTCTTCCGTCAGGAGGTCAGTCGTGAGTGAGATCGCGGAGCCGTTCAGCTTCCCCGGTTGGATCGCGGAGAACCAGCACCTGCTCAAGCCGCCGGTCGGCAACAAGGAGATGTTCCCGGGCGGGGACGACTTCATCGTGATGGTGGTGGGCGGGCCCAACCAGCGCACCGACTTCCACGTCGACCCGTACGAGGAGTTCTTCTACCAGGTCAAGGGCAACATGCACGTCAACCTGATGACCCCGGAGGGGCCGCGTACGGTGCACGTGCGCGAGGGGCAGATGTGGATGCTGCCGCGCAACACCCCGCACTCGCCGCAGCGGCCCGAGGCCGGCTCGATCGGCGTGGTCGTGGAGCGGGTCCGCGAGGAGGGCACGCTGGAGAAGTTCCAGTGGTACTGCACCGAGTGCGGGCACCAGGTGCACGAGGTGGAGTTGCAGGTCAGGGACATCGCCGCCGACCTGCCCCCGGTGTTCCAGGCGTTCTACGCCGACGAGGCCGCCCGCACCTGCGCGAACTGCGGCGCGCTGCACCCGGGCAAGGGCTGATGCCTGCCGGGCCCGGGCCGGCGCGGCCCCCCGTGGTCGACGTGCACACGCACGTCGTACCGAAGGGGTGGCCGGACCTCGGCGCGGCGTGCGGCGGGTCCGGCTGGCCCTGGCTGCGGGTCGACTCCGAGCGGGCGGCCATGATCATGGTGGGGGAGACGGAGTTCCGCCCGGTCGGGGCGGAGTGCTGGGACGCGCCGACCCGCCTCGGCGACATGGACGCCGACGGCGTGGACGTGCAGGTCGTGTCGCCCACCCCGGTCTTCTTCAGCTACGACCGGCCCGCCGACCAGGCGGTGAAGGTGGCCCGGATCTTCAACGACCGCACCCTGGAGGTCACCGCCGCCGGTGGTGACCGGCTGGTGCCGTTCTGCCAGGTGCCGTTGCAGGACCCGGAGGCGGCCTGCGCCGAGCTGGACCGCTGCCTCGCGGCCGGGCACGCCGGGGTGGAGATCGGCAACCACGTCGGCGACCGCGACCTGGATGACGCCGGGATCGTGGAGTTCCTGACGCACTGCGCCGAGGTGGGCGCGCCGGTCTTCGTGCATCCGTGGGACATGCCGGGCGGCCCCCGGCTGGACCGGTGGATGGCCCGCTGGCTCGCCGGGATGCCCGCCGAGACGCACCTGTCGGTGCTGGCGCTGATCCTCGGCGGCGTCTTCGACCGGGTGCCCGACACGCTGCGGATCTGCTTCGCGCACGGCGGCGGCAGCTTCCCGTTCTGGCTGGGCCGCGCCGACAACGCCTGGCACCGCCGTGGCGACCTGGTACGCGGCGCCTCCACCGCTCCGCCCAGCTCGTACGTCGACCGGTTCTGCGTCGACTCGGTGGTCTTCTCCGCGCCCGCGCTGCGGCTGCTGGTCGACACGATGGGCGCCGAGCGGGTGCTCGTCGGCAGCGACTACCCGTACCCGCTGGGGGAGCGGCCGGTCGGCCGGGTGGTGCACGAGGCGGACTTCCTCACCGCCGAGCAGTGCGACCTGCTGCTCGGCGGCAACGCGCTGCGCTTCCTCGGCACCCGCTCCTGAGCCGTGCCCGGGCGGCGCGGCCCCTGAGGGCCCCCGTGCCGCCCGGCGGGTGGAATCCGGAGCCGTCGCGGCCCCCAGTGCGCGCGACGGCTCCGGAGCATGGGGTTCAGGAGTGCGGGCAGGTGTCCCGGTACTCCTCGATCGCCGAGCCCCGCGGGGCCGGGCAGAGGAACTGCTCGTAGCGGGTGTCGTCGTCGACGAACCGCTTGAGCCAGGAGATGCTGTACTTCGCCACCGTCACGTTCGACGAGGTGGGCGCGGAGTGGCTCGCCGCGTTCAGCTCCAGGTACGCCTTGTCCAGAGTGGCCGGCAGGCTGGTGTAGAACGGCTCCGAGTGCGACGAGACCGGGGCCACGGTGTCGTTCTCGGCCCCGATGACCAGGGTCGGTACGCGCACCGACGACCAGCTCTTCTGGGTGTGCCAGCCGGTCAGCGGGATCGCCGCCTGCAACGCGGGCCGGGTGCTGGCCGCCGACAGGCTGCCTCCGCCGCCCATCGAGTGACCCATCACGGCGAGCCGGTTCTGGTCGATCCGGGTGCGGACGGTGCTGGTGTTGGTCAGGTAGTCCAGGGCGGCCAGCAACTGGGTGCCCCGGCTGGCCGGCTGGTCGTACACGGACCGGGTGTCGATGGTGATGACGACGAAGCCCTGCGAGGCCAGGCGGGGGCCGAGCCACGCGACCGAGGTCTGGCGCGCGGTGAAGCCGGGGGAGATGGCGACCGCGCCGAAGGTGCCCTCGGCGGTGCTCGTCGGGTAGTAGATCGTCCCGCCGCCGAAGCCGCTGACGCTGCTGGCGGCCACGGTGGTCTGCGCGGTGGCGAACGGGCCCCGGGTGGCCTCGATGCTGGTCACGGTGGGCGCGGGGCCGCGCTCGTAGGGGTTGGCGGCGAGTGGCGCGGTCGTAGGCAGGTCCCGGGCGCCGGCGGGCGCGGCGGGCGCGGCGGCCAGGCTCGCGCCGACCAGGGCGAGGGCCAGCAACGGACGGGTGGCGCGCGAGGACCAGCGGCGGCGGGGGAGGGGGTGCAGAGCGGGTAGAGGTTGCACGGCGACGCTCCCTGCGGGGGTGGGGGTCGGTGGCGGCGTTGCGGGGGGCCACCGGGTGGACGGTGATCGCCATCGATCGGGTCCATCCTGCGTGCCGGGCGCCGGTGCCCGGTCATCCCGATGTGGTCATGTCCGGGGGGATATGGCGCTCGTCGCACCGCCGGCCGGCCGTGTCGTACGGCACACCGGCGGCCGGGCGGGCAGGATGAGGGGATGGCCGAGCCGCACGACCTGACCGCGCTGGAGCAGGCGGCCGCGATCGCCGGCGGCGAGCTGTCCAGCGTCGACCTGGTCGAGCACCACCTGACCCGGGTCGACGCGCTCGGCGACACCGTCGGCGCGTTCGTCACGGTCACCGGCGAGCGGGCCCGCGCGGCGGCCCGCGCCGCCGACGCCGTACCCGCCGACGAGCGCGGCCCGTTGCACGGCGTGCCGACCGCGATCAAGGACCTGACCCTCACCGCCGGGGTGCGCACCACCTTCGGCTCGGCGGCGTTCGCTGACTTCGTGCCGCCCGTGGACGCCGACGTGGTCCGGTTCATGGCGGAGGCCGGGCTGGTGAGCCTGGGCAAGACCACCACCTCCGAGCTGGGCTGTTCGCTCTACTCGGAGGGGCTGGTCGCGCCGCCGGCCCGCAACCCGTGGGACCTGGCGTACACCGCCGGCGGCTCCAGCGGAGGGGCGGCGGCGGCCGTCGCGGCCGGGCTGGTGCCGGTCGCCCAGGGCTCCGACGGCGGCGGCTCGCTGCGCATCCCGGCGTCGCTGTGCGGCCTGGTCGGCTACAAGCCGGGCCGGGGGCTGGTCTCCGGGGGGCCGGTCGGCTCCGGTGCCTTCGGCCTGCCCACCAACGGCCCGATCGGGCGTACGGTCGCCGACGTGGCGGCGCTGCTCGACGTGCTGGCCCGGCCGGTGCCCGGCGAGCCCTACCTGGCGCCCACCCCGCCCCCGGGCGGCTGGCTCGGCGCGGCCCGCGCGGCCGACCCGGGGCGACTGCGCGTCGGGCGGTTCACCGCACCGATGCTCGCCGACGAGCCGGTGCACCCCGACTGCCTCGCCGCCGTGGACCGGGCGGCGGCGCTGCTCACCGCCGCCGGCCACGAGGTGGTCGACGTCCCCGCGCCCCTCGGGCCCGCCGTGTGGCCGCTGTTCGAGATCGTCTGGTACGTGCTGGCGCTCGCGCCCGTGCCGCGCGGGCGGGAGAGCGCGCTGCTGCCGCTGACCCGCCACCTGCGGGCCCGGGGCGCGGAGATCTCCGCCGGCACCCTCACCGCCACGCTCGGCGAACTCCAGGCGCAGGTACGCCTCGGCGTGCGCCGCACCGCCGGCTGCGACCTGCTGCTCTGCCCGACCCTCGCCGCGCCGCAGGCGCCGCTGGGCTGGTTCGCCGAGGGGGGCGACCCGGCCGAGGACTTCGACCGGCAACGCCGGTTCTCGCCGTACTGCGCCGTGTTCAACGTCACGGGTGATCCGTCCGTGTCCCTGCCGGTGGGCGTCACCGCCGAAGGGCTGCCCGTGGGGGTGCTGCTGACCGGTCGGTACGGCGACGACGCGAGGTTGATCGCCACGGCTGCGCAACTGGAGCACTCCAGTGGCGGTTGGGATCGCCACCCCGCAATCTGGCGGGCCGTGGGCTCCGCTAACGTGAATGGCAGCGGTGTCGGGCGGTCGGCGCCATGATCGTCCACCCGACCCGGATCCTTGAGGTCTCTTCTTCCGCCTGGGGGCGTTGGGATTGTCTGTAACCGAGACGTTGCTGGTCTTCGTCGGCATCCCGGCGGCCGCGGTGCTGGTGATCGCCGGCCTGGCGTACGCCGGTAACCGTGGTGGCGGCGGTGGCGGCGCCAAGCGCTACCGACCGGGCCGGCCCTTCGACTTCACTCCGGTCTGGTTCCTGGGCCGGCCGGAGCAGCTGGCCGACTCGGCCGGCACCGCCCTGGCAGCGGGCGCGCAGGCGCCGGCGCTGACCAGCCACAAGCTCGAGCGGGCCGGCGTCGAGCCGCCGGCCGGTGGAACCGGAGGCGCAAGTGACCGTTGGTGAGAAGCAGGCCGGGACGGGGACGCCGCCCGAGGTGCTGGACGGGCCGTTCTCGACCCGCCAGCTGCTGCGCATCGACGAGGCCCTGCGCCTGGCCGACCAGGGCACCGGCCTGGTCTTCTCGGTCTTCGTCGGCGGCCTCGACGAGCCGATCCGGGAGCACGCGGAGCGGCTGCACCGCCAGCTCGCCGAGCCCGACCGGTCGATCCTGATCGCGGTGTCGCCCAACCAGCGGCAGCTGGAGGTCGTCACCGGCCGGCACGCCCGCAAGCGCATCCCCGACACCTACGCCCGGCTCGCCGCGCTCTCGATGGTGGCGGCGTTCGGCGGCGGCGACCTGGCCGGCGGCATCATCAACGGCCTCGACCAGCTCGCCAGCCACGCCGGCAAGGGCTGACCGACCCGAACCCACCCGACGTCCAACGGTGAAGCCCGGTCCGCACCGCGGACCGGGCTTCACCGTGTCGGGCGTACGTCAGGCGCTGCGGGCGTCCCGCTCGCGGGCCCGCAGGGCGCGGACGACGCCGTCGCGGCCCTCGCCCACCAGCCGGCGCAGCGGGGCCGGGTGGCCGTCGCCGGCCAGCCACGCGTCGGTGGCCGCCACGGTCTCGTCGTCCACCAGGTACGCCGGGTACGCCAGCTGCGTGAACTCCTGCGCCGGCTCGCTGTCCCGGCTGCCCCAGACCTGGTCCACCGCGGCGAAGTACTTGTCGCGGTAGGGCACCGTCAGCTCGACCTGCGCCGGGTGGATGAGGCCCTGCAACAGCGCCCGGTTGCGCCAGTTCGGCAGCGCCTCCGGGCCGGTCAGCTCGGCCCACACGGCGGCCTTGTTCTCCGCCGTCGGCACCAGCGCGTGCGCGTACGCGGCCTCGCGCTCGCCACTGGCCGTGCGGTCCCCGGCCAGCTCGGCCTCGATCTCGGCGGGACCGGCCGCGCCGTTGGCGACCAGTGCGCCCAGCACGGCCCAGCGCAGCTCGGTGTCGATGGACAGGCCGGCCGGAACGTCGTTGCCGGCCAGCCAGCCACGCAGGGTGGCCAGGTCCTCGGCCGAGCGGGCCGCCGTGGCGTACGCGCGGGCCCAGGTCAGCTGGAAGCCGCTGCCCGGTTCCGCCGCCGCCAGCGTCGTCCGCGCGGTGCGGGCCAGCTCCGCCCAGCCGGTCGGCGCCCAGGCCGGGTCGGCGTAGAAGGTGAGCGCCGTCTTGGCCTGGCGCAGGGCGGCGTTGACCAGGTTGATGTCGGTCTCGGCGGGCAGCCCCGCCAGCACCAGCGCCACGTAGTCGCGGGCGGCCAGTTCGGCGTCGCGGGTCATGTCCCAGGCGGCGGTCCAGCACAGCGCGCGGGCCAGCGACGACTCGAAGCCGGCGATGTGCTGCACCACGGTGGCCATCGACCGCTCGTCGAGGCGCAGCTTGGTGTAGGTGAGGTCGTCGTCGTTGAGCAGCAGCACGTCGGCGGCGGGCACGCCGCGCAGCGCGGTCAGCTCGGTCCGCTCGCCGGCGACGTCGACCTCGTGGCGCTCGCGGCGGACCAGCCGGCCGTCGGTCAGGTCGTAGAGGCCCACCCCGATCCGGTGGGTACGCAGCGTCGGGTGCGCGGTGGGCGCCTCCTGGAGCACGACCACCTGCTCGTAGGTGCCGTCCGCGCCGATCGTCAGCTCCGGCCGCAGCGTGTTGACCTGCGCCGTCTCCAGCCACTGGGTGGCGAACTTGCGCAGCTCCCGGCCGGAGGCCGTCTCCAGCTCGGAGAGCAGGTCGTCGAAGGTGGCGTTGCCCCAGGCGTGCTTGGCGAAGTAGGCCCGCAGGCCGGCCAGGAACGGCTCCTCACCCACGTACGCGACGAGCTGCTTGAGCACGCTCGCGCCCTTGGCGTAGGTGATGCCGTCGAAGTTGACCTCGACCGCCTCCAGGTCCGGCATCTCGCAGTAGACCGGGTGGGTGGAGGAGAGCTGGTCCTGCCGGTAGCCCCAGTTCTTGCGGATGGACAGGAACGTCGTCCAGGCCTCGGTGAAGCGGGTGGCGTGGGTGTTGCACCAGTGGCTGGCCCACTCGGCGAACGACTCGTTGAGCCACAGGTCGTTCCACCAGCGCATGGTGACCAGGTCACCGAACCACATGTGCGCCAGCTCGTGCAGGATCGTGTTGGCCCGCTGCTCGTACTCGTAGTCGGTCACCTGCGAGCGGAAGAGGTAGTGCGACTCGGCGTGCGTGACGCAGCCGAAGTTCTCCATGGCGCCGGCGTTGAAGTCGGGCACCCACAGCTGGTCGTACTTGGGCAGCGGGTAGCGCACGCCGAACTGCTCGTGGAAGAAGTCGAAGCCCTGCTTGGTGACCAGGAAGAGGTCGTCCGAGTCGAGGTGCGGCGCCATCGAGGCCCGGCAGAACGCGCCCAGGTCGATGCCGTCGTGGCTGTCCCGCACCTCGTGGTACGGCCCGGCGCAGAGGGCGGTGATGTAGGTGCTCATCCGCACCGAGGTGGTGAGGTGGACCGTCTTCAGCCCTTCGCCCGCCGCCTCCTCCCGCTCCACCGGCATGTTCGAGACCACCTTCCAGTGGTCAGGGACGGTGGCGTGCCAGGTGTAGACGCTCTTCAGGTCGGGCTGGTCGAAGCAGGCGAAGACCCGCTGGGCGTCGGCCGTCTCGAACTGGCTGTAGAGGTAGGTCTCGCCGTCGACCGGGTCGACGGTGCGGTGCAGGCCCTGCCCGCTGTTCGAGTACGCGAAGTCCGCCTCGACGACGAGCGTGTTCTCGCTGCCCAGTCCCGACAGGGTCAGGCCCTTCTCGGCCGACCAGTCGCCCAGGTCCACCGGAGTCCCGTTCAGCGTCGCGGAACGCACCGAGTCGGCGGCCAGCTCGATGAAGGTGCTCGCGCCGGGTTCCGCGCACCGGAACCGCACCTCGGTCCGCGAACGGAAGGTGCGAGCCTCGGCCGCCGCCCGTACGGCGGACGAGAGGTCCAGACTGATGTCGTATCCGGTCACGTCGAGCAGGCGGGCCCGCTCGGTGGCCTCGACCTGCGTCAGGTTGCGCACTCCCGGCACTTTTCGTCTCCATCCCGTTTCGCCACACGCCTTGGTGGCGCCGTCATCGACCGCTCGTGACGGCCGGATTCGAGTCTTCCATGCACGAACACCCTGTGGTGGGCGAGGTCACGCTCTCATTCCGCTGTGGGTCGATACCCGCTGGGGTGAAGATCGCAGGAGGCGCCGGGAGGCCGGCGCACCCCGTTTTTCGAAGGGACCAGCCGTGAGCGAGCGTGCCGCCGTAGACATGTTCTTCGACCCCCTCTGCCCGTGGGCGTGGATCACCTCCCGTTGGCTGCTGGAGGTGGAGCAGGTCCGGGACGTGGATGTCCGGTTCCGTGTGATGAGCCTCTCGGTGCTCAACGAGGGCCGGGACCTGCCCGAGCAGTACCAGGAGCTGATGCGGACCGGCTGGGGCCCGGTGCGGGTCTGCATCGCGGTCGAGCAGCGGTACGGCCAGGACGCCGTCCGGAAGCTCTACACCGCGCTCGGCACCCGGATCCACCTCGGGCAGGAGAAGCTCACGCGGGAGCTGTTCGTCGCCGCGCTGACCGACGTCGGGCTCGACCCGGAGCTGGCCGACGTGGCCGAGGGCACCGCCCACGACGAGGCGCTGCGGGCCAGCCACGAGGCCGGCATGCGTCCGGTCGGCACCGACGTCGGCACCCCGGTGATCCACGCGCCCGGCCCGGACGGCGGCACGGTCGCGTTCTTCGGCCCGGTGGTCACCCCGGCGCCGAAGGGGGAGGCCGCCGGCCGGCTCTGGGACGGCGTCCTGCTGGTCGCCGGCACCCCCGGCTTCTACGAGCTGAAGCGCTCCCGCGACCGCGACCCCATCTTCGACTGACCCGCTTCAGGCTTCGGCCCCACCGTGGGCACCTCCCGGACCGACCAGGGGGTTCGCGTCGTGAACCCCCTGGTCGGCGACGGGTGACGCGGGGCCCGGGGGAGGGTGGGGCGTCACCGGGGTGGCGGCGGGATCGTTGGCCCGGGTGTCCGCCGCAGCGACCCGCAGGGCCGCACCCGCAGCTCGTGGAGGCAGTTCCGATGGCCAAGCACCGTGTGCCCGGTGACGACCCGTCGACCCGGGAGGGGGTGACCGAGCGCCCGGACACGGCGTACTGGTCGGTCGACGACTCCCGCTGGCCGGCGGTCCGTCCCGACCTTCCCGCCCACATGGTGGACCTGCTCGCCCCGCCGATCGTGGTCGGCGTCGCCCGCGTGCCGGTCACCTCCCGGCTCACCCCGCCGGCCGAGCACCGGCCGGTACCGGCCGCGCCGGGCGGGACCCGGCGGATCGTGCCCGCCGTACCGGGCGTGCCGGGCCGGCGACCGGCGGGCGGCCCCACGCCGGGCGGCCGGCACCGCCGGGCTGGGGGACAGTCCGACCGCACCGCCTGACTCCGACGCGCCGCCCCGGTAGCTCTTTCATCTGGTGGACCACGCGCGGGTCCCGCGCTACCGGGACTCGCGTCGCCGGTAGCGTCTTCGCACATGACGGTCGTGCATCCGATCGCCCGGGCCTGGATCACCACTGGCGGCACCGGCGCGCAGAACTACGACGAGTTCGCCGACGACGCGGAGATCACCGCGATCATCGAGGCGAATCCGCACAGTGCCCTCGGCATCGAGATGCCGCACCGGGCGCCGGAGAGCCTGGGCAAGTCCTTCCTCGACGCCCTGCCGGACGCGGTGACCCGGCTCGCCGAGGCCAAGGCCGACGGCAGCTACACGCCGGCCGCGCAGGTCGTGGTCCTCTACCGGATCAGCGCGCCGGGGGAGGAGAACGCGTACGGGCTCTTCGCCATGGTGGACACCGACCAGATCTCCACCCGGGCCGACGAGCCCGGCCTGGTCATCCGCAACGAGGACGTCTTCATCGCGAAGGTGCGGGAGCGGGTGGCGCTCGCCGAGTCCCTGGGGCACCTGCTGTCGCCCGTACTCCTGCTGCAGACCGGGCGCGGCGACGAGCTGCACGCCGCCCTCGCGGCGGCGACCGACGCGGCCGGCGCGCCGGCGGCGACCGACACCGACCAGGCCGGGCGTACCCACGCCATCTGGCTGCTCGGGCCGGGCCCCCGCCAGGACGAGCTGACCGCCCTGGCGGGCGGCGGGGAGCTGGTCGTGGCCGACGGCAACCACCGCAGCCTGGCCGCGCAGACCGGCGGGCTGCCGCGCTTCCTGTCGGTGATCACGACCCCGGCGTCGGTGGCGATCCAGCCCTACAACCGGCTGGTCAGCGAGCTGACCACCACCGCCGACGACCTGCTCGCCCGGCTGCGCGCCGCCGGCGCGGAGATCAGCCCGATCGACGGCCCGGTCGAGGTTCCGGCGGGCGGCGGCACCGTGCACCTTCGCCTCGCCGGCCGGGGGTACGCGGTCACCCTGCCGCACGTCGGCGACAACCGGCTGGAGAACCTGGACCACGCCCTGGTCGAGCGGCTGCTGCTGCGCGACGCGCTCGGGCTCGACCCGGGCGACAAGCGGATCACCTACGTCGGCGGCGACTACCCGGCGAGCTGGCTGACCGGCGAGGTCGACGCGGGCCGGGCCGAGCTGGCGGTGCTGGTCGCCCCGGTGACGGTGGACGACTTCGTCGCGGTCAACCTGGCGCGGGAGAAGATGCCGCGCAAGAGCACCTGGTTCACCCCGAAGGCCCGCGGCGGCCTGGTGGTCGCCGAGCTGTCCCGCTGACCCCTGTGACGAATCCGCCTCCGGGACGCCGCCCGCGCGTCGTCCCGGAGGCGCGCCTGACAGACTGCCCGGTATGCGCGTCTACCTGGGATCCGACCACGCCGGTTTCGAGTTGAAGGTGCACCTGGTCAACCACCTGACCAAGGAGGGGCACGACGTGGTCGACGTCGGCCCGCACGCCTTCGACCCGGACGACGACTACCCGGCCTTCTGCCTGCACACCGGTGACCAGGTGGTGGCTGACGAGGGCAGCCTCGGGGTGGTCATCGGCGGCTCGGGCAACGGCGAGCAGATCGCCGCGAACAAGGTGGCCGGCGTCCGGGCGGCCCTCGCCTGGAGCATCGACACCGCCCAGCTGGCCCGCGAGCACAACGACGCGAACGTCGTCGCGGTCGGCGCCCGCCAGCACACGCTGGACGAGGCCACCGCCATCGTCGAGGCGTTCCTGACGACCCCGTTCTCGGGGAACGAGCGGCACGCCCGCCGGATCGCCCAGGTGGCCGACTACGAGAGCACCCGCCAGCTCCCCACGCTGCCCTGACCGCCTGACCGCCTGACCGCCTGACCGTCCGGTCGTCCCGGGCGGCCGGGCGAGTTCGCGGGCGGCTGGGCGAGTCTTCGGGTGGTGGGATCGCCATAGCTCCCGGGCGGGCCGTGCCCCCCTGCGGGGCGGTTCCCGCCAGGCTCGGGGGGTCAGCGGCGGGGGAGGTCCTCGCGGGGCGTCCAGTTGCGGCGGATGATCACCACGCGTTCCTCGGCCGCGGCCAGGTCCTCGTCCGTGGGGCGGGAGGCGTCGCGGGCCCGCATCGCGGCGGTCACGCTCACCTGGGAGGAGCCGGGGCCGACGAGACCACGCAGGCCGCGGTCGCCCTCGTCACCCGGGCCGCCCCGGCGGGCACGCGGCGGCTCGGGGCCGTCGTGCACCCCGGCGGTCGCCGCGTTGGGGCCCCCCGTCGCGCCCGCGTCACCGCTCGGGTGCCGTATCCGGCGCCGGCGTCGCTCCGTGTCACCCATCAGCCGACCGTACCGTCCCGGCCCGATCGGCGCTGGCTTGCGCGTCCGTCGCCGGCTACCGGGTCCGCTGCCAGCTTGCGGGTCCGGCACCGGCTTGCGGGTCCGGCGCCGGGCTTGCGCGGCTGGCGCCGGCTCGCGCGTCCGGTGCGTGGCGCGGGGGGTGGCCGGTGACCTCGGTCACGACGCCCCGGTCGTCGGCGGCCGCCGGGTCGGCCGGCCCCCGCCGTGGCCAGCGGATCGGGGCCCGCGCCCGGGTGTGGCCTCGGCGACCGGTTTGCCGGCTGGCTACCCTCGGAACGGACGGCGGCCGGTGGTCGCCGTCGTCCAGGGGAGGGACGAGATGGTCGACCAGACGCAGCCGTGGGCCGAGCGGACCGTCGAGGTGCCGCCGCAGCCCGGTGCCGGGGTGCCGCCGCAGCGCGACGCGTACCAGCGGGGGGTGGCCTCGGTCGGGCAGTCCCGTACGACGCGCACCGAGCCGTTCCCCGTCGTCGAGCACGAGCCGACGGGCACCGGGTGGCCGGACGCGCCGGCCCCGCGCCGGCCGCTGAGCTGGCACGTCGAGCAGTTGAAGCGCGGCGGCGAGTGGAGTGCGGCCGGCGCGCTCTTCGCCTTCGTCTGCTGGGGGATCTGGGCCATCTCGGGCGGCGGGAACCTGGGCGGCCCGTTCCTGATCTTCCTGCTGAGCCTGCTGGTGGCTGCCGGCCTCTTCGCGTTGGCCCGGCTGCTCGGCCGGGTGGTGCTGGAGCGGCAGCTGGGCCGGGTGCGGCGCAGCGCGCGCGGGGCGCACCTGGTGACGGCGGTCTTCCTGGCCGGTCTCGGGATCGCCTACCTCCAGCAGACCGAGTGGGTCGTGTCGGCCTGGAACTGGATCAGCAACAACTGACCGTACGCCCGGGCGGGCCGCCTGCGCCGCCCGCCCGCGCGCCCGGTCGCGGCGTCTCGCGACCTCCGGTCGTTCCACCAGGTCGCCGGCCGCTTACCCGGCCGGCCGCGGTTCATCCGCGCCCGGCCGGAGCTGATCCGCAGCTCAGTGCTTCCCGCCGTGGCCCTCCGCGTCGGCCTTCGGCGAGGCCACCCGGGCCGCCGGGTCCTCGACGCCGGGCTCCCCGCCGTCCGGCGCCACCATTCCGTCGTAGTTGTAGAGCGTGCCGTCCTCGCCGTGCTGCTTCGTGGTCCGGATGTAGCGGTGCATCATGCCGTCGATCTCCACCTCGAGCAGGGCGTCGCCGCCCGTGTCGATGGTGCTGCCGTCCCGGGGTCCGCCAACGAGGTGTGCCTTCTTGTTCGTGTCCATGTCCAGGCCCCGTACCCGGGCGGTCCCGGCGCAAAACGGGCGATGCGCGTCCGGCGCGCCTCCTGGCCGGCTGCGGTATGACCGACGCGGGATGTGCCGAGGCATTGCCATCCATCGATAGATCTCCATAGGCTCCCGCCATCGGTTTCCGGCGCGCCGCCTCGGCCCGCCGCGAGGGTTCGGGAGGCTCCCATGGTCCGTTGGCGCACACTCGTCGGCCGGTTGGCCGCCGCGTTGGTGGCGGTCACCGCCGGCTCGTTCGTCCTGGCCGTTCCGGCCTCCGCCAAGCCCGGGCCCGAGGTGACCCCGTACGTCGTGGGCGGGACGCTGGCCGCCCAGGGCGAGTTCCCCTTCATGGTCCGGCTCTCCATGGGCTGCGGCGGTTCCCTCTACAGCCCCCGCCTGGTGCTGACGGCCGCGCACTGCGTCGGCGGGACCGGTACGAACACCAGCATCACCGCCACCCTCGGCGTCGTGGACCTCCAGTCGTCGAGCCGGATCCAGGTGCGCTCGAACTACGTCTACCGGGCGCCCGGCTACAACGGCAACGGCAAGGACTGGGCCCTGATCCGGCTGGCCACGCCGGTCACCACGCTCCCGACGCTGAAGATCGCCACCAGCACCGCGTACGACAACGGCACCTTCACGGTCGCCGGCTGGGGCGCCACCCGCGAGGGCGGCGCGCAGCAGCGCTACCTGCGCAAGGCCAGCGTGCCGTTCGTCAGCGACGCGACCTGCAACTCCTACTACGGCGGCCAGATCATCGCGAACGAGGAGATCTGCGCCGGCTACGCCAGCGGCGGCATCGACACCTGCCAGGGGGACTCGGGCGGCCCGATGTTCCGGCGCGACGCGAGCAACGCCTGGATCCAGGTCGGGATCGTGAGCTGGGGCAACGGCTGCGCCCGCCCCTCCTACCCCGGCGTCTACACCCAGGTGAGCACCTTCGCCCCGGCGATCGCCTCGGCGGCGGCGAGCCTCGGCGGCTGACCCGGAACCAACCCTCGGGGCCCGGCCGGCTCGTCCGGCCGGGCCCCCGCGCGTGCTACCGGCCGGCCCCTGCCCGGCGTCAGCCCGACGCGACGGTCGGCGTGCGGCGGGCCGCTCGGGCCACGGCCTCGACTTCAAGTGACAGAAAACCAAGGTGGCAGAAATTTGCGTACGCCCCATCTTCGATCGGTCCCCCAATGCCCATGGCCGGCGATGGGGCATGGATTAGTGTCGATAGGTTTAGGTTGCTTTGTCGTATGTCGATCTCGCCTGTCGATCGCGGTCTTGCGGGTGGTGAGGGGTGTGGGTAGGGGTTACCACCCCCAACCCCTGTTCGTAATGATCGGACTGTCGTATTTCGGGTGTGCGGGGAGGTAGTTCGTGGCACGCATGGGCGGGAATGGTCACTGCCGTTCGTTCGACGGGAACGGGAGGATGGACATCATGGCCCGTGACGACGACACGGGTGAACTGCTGGTCTTCCCGCACAGCGGCAGCTTCCGTGGTAGCGAGACATACGACGAGCCCGTGCTGATCAGCACCGGCTTCCATCCGTATCGGAACCACGGGATGGTCCGTCCCATCGACGTCAACGGCAACGGCTACGCCGACGTCATCGGCGTGAGCATGACGCACATGAACGAAACGCACGGGATCTTCCTCTATCCGAACAGGGGTGGACTGAACGGTCTCGACACCCTCGGCGAGCCGATCCGCATCTCCGGCGCCCGCGACGACAAGAAGTGGGAGACCCTCGGCATCGCCGACGTGGACCTGGACGGCTGTGACGACATGTTCGGCCGCGAGCAGGACGCGGGCCACGTCGACGCGTTCTTCAACAAGCGCCAGGTCACGCAGAACGAGACGTACGACCGCACCGCGCACCGCCTGGTGACCGTCGACGTCGAGGACTTCCCACTGGCGATGGCCGACTTCACCGGCACCGGGCGGCCCGACCTGCTGGTCCGCCGCGCCAACGGCGACCTCGACCTGTACGAGTTCGCGCACGACACCTCCGGCGAGGGCCCGTGGTGGCGCGGCGAGGGCCAGTGGTTCACGCTCGGCAAGGGCTGGCAGGAGTTCGCGCACGTCACGGTGACCGACATCGACCTCGACGGCCGGCCGGACCTGCTGGCCGTACGCGCCGACGGCACGCTCGTCGTCCACCTGCACAACGGCAAGTTCGATCCGGAGCGGCCCTCGGCCACGTTCTCCGCGCCCGAGGTGCTCGCGACGGGTTGGCAGAAGTACTCGGTGGTGAGCTGACGTAGGCCGCCCGCTGGAGGCCGGCCGCCCGCTGGAGGCCGGCCGGCTCGGTGAGGCCGGCTGCTGTCCGGTGGAGGGCCTTTCGGTGTGCGACGCGCGGACGGGGGCACAGACCGCCCCGACGAGGTGACGGCTGGGTCCCGCGCCCGGCTCCCGGCCACGCGGCGACACCACTGGCCGGCCCGGGCGACATCCCGCACGCGCGGACGACCGGCTGAAGCACCGGTGACCCCAGGACATCCGGAAACGGCTGCCGCGCCTTCCCGTGGGGAGCGCCCGACCGCCCCGCCGCTCGCGTGAGGAGCGCCCCGGCTGCCGCGCCTTCGCGTGGGGAGCGCCCGACCGCCCCGCCGCCGCGTGCGAGCGCCCCGGTGATCAGGACGCCATGGACGTTATCCGGCCGTTTTAGGGTCCATGGCGTCCTGATCACCATTGGCGGGGTCGGCGTTCCTGGATTGCGTCAGTTACCAGCCGGACAATTCGGGCGGGGTGCCGCAGGGCGTCGTCTGCCGTGAAGCGCAGCACCAACCAGCCCGCCGCGCGTAGCGCGTTGAGCCGAGCCACGTGCCGCTGGAAGTGGCTGCGTTTCCGGTGGCGGTCACCCTCGTACTCGATCGACCCACCGGCCCCGGGTACGCCCGGGCGGGTGGGCCTTTTCCGTTCCGGACGGGCCGTTCCCGGCGGGCAGGGTGGCCGTTCCCGTCCGGGCGGGTGGTGGGCCTTCTCCGGTCGGGACTGTTTCCGGCCGCGGCCGGTTGCGGCCCCGGCGGGCGTCTCGTGCGTCCCGCGAACGGACCAGCCCTCCACCCCGGTCGTGCGTCCATTGAACGGACCAGCCCCCCGCCCCCGTCGTGCGTCGGGGTGGGGGGCGGTCGTGGCTCGCCCGGGGTCAGGCGTTGTCCAGCTCGCTGTCCAGGATGTCGAACAGGTCGTCCGCCGTGACCGAGGCGAGGTCCGGGGCCTCGGCCGGGCTGGACTTGTCGCGCCACCTGGTCAGCAGCCGTTGCAGGGCCGCGGCGATGTCCGTCTCCGCCGTCTGCGCCGCGTCCACCAACTCCAGCGTCGCCTCGACCCTGGCGATGCTGTCGACGAGGGTGCGCAGGTTGAGCTGCGCCTGGTTGCCGCCCAGCTCCCCGATCAGGTGCTCCACGAGCGCCGCGGGCGTGGGGTGGTCGAACGTCAGCGTCGCCGGCATCCGCAGGCCGGTGGCCTGGTTGAGCCGGTTGCGCAGCTCCACCGCCGTCAGCGAGTCGAAGCCCAGCTGCTTGAACGCCTGGTCCGCCGCGATGGTCTCCACCGAGTCGTGGGCCAGCACGGCGGCCACGTTCGTGCGTACCAGGGTCAGCAGCACCTCGCGCTGCTCCGGCTCGGCGAGGCCGGCCAGCCGGCTGGACAGCGACGCCGCGCTGCCGGCCGAGGAGGCGCGCCGGGGGCGGGTGAAGGAGCGCAGCGGTGCCGGCGCCGACGTGCTCGTGCGCAGGACACCCACGTCCAACCTGATCGGGACCAGGCACGGCTCGTCGGTCCGGCAGGCCGCGTCGAACAGCGCGAGCCCCTCCTCGACGGTGTGCGCCCGCACGCCGGTGCGCCCGATGCGGGCGAGGTCGGCCTCGGTGAGCCCACCGGTCATCGCGCCACCGCTGCGCCACAGGCCCCAGGCCAGCGACGTCGCGGTGAGGCCGGACGCCCGACGCCGCGCGGCGAGCGCGTCCAGGAAGGCGTTCGCCGCCGCGTAGTTCGCCTGGCCGGCCGTGCCCAGCACCCCGGTCGCCGAGGAGAACAGCACGAACATCTCGACGTCGCCGGCCAGCTCGTGCAGGTTCAGCGCCGCGTCGACCTTCGCCCGCAGCACGGCGTCCACCCGTTCCGGCGTGAGCGACTCGACCGTACCGTCGTCCAGCACGCCCGCGGCGTGCACGACGCCGACCAGGTCGGGCAGGGACGTCAGGAGTTCCGCCAGCGCGGCCCGGTCGGCGGCGTCGCAGGCGGCGACCGTGATCCTGGCGCCCAGCGACTCCAGCTCGGCCGTGAGCTCCGCGGCGCCCGGCGCGGCCGGGCCACGACGGGAGGTCAGCACGAGGTGCCGCGCACCGTGCGCGGTGACCAGGTGGCGGGCCAGTTCCGCGCCCAGGGCTCCGGTGCCGCCGGTGACGAGCACGGTGCCCGCCGGGTCGAACAGGCGGCGGTCCGAGCCGGCCGCGAACGTCGCGAGCCGCGGCACGGTCGACACCCCGTCGCGGACGGCCACCTGTGGTTCCCCGGTCGCGACGGCCGTGCCGACGAGAGCCGGGTCGTCGGTGTCGACGAGGACGAAACGATCGGGATGCTCGGTCTGCGCCGAGCGGACCAGGCCCCAGACCGCCGCGCCCGCCGGGTTCGTGCCGTCGGTCGCACCCTGGGACACGAACACCAGCGGGGAGCGGTCGCCGGGCAGCCACTCCTGGACCGCCGCGAGCGCGTCGTGCACGGCGGCCCGTACCGCCTCGGCGTCCGTGCCGGTCCCGACCTGGAACACGTCGAAGGCGCCGGCGGGGGCCACGGGCGTGGGGACCGGCTGCCACTCCAACCGGTGCAGCCCGTCCGGACCGGCGGTGGAGCGCAGCTGCTCGATCGTCACCGGGCGCGCCACCAGGGACTCGACCGTGGCCACCGGCATGCCGGTGCCGTCGGCGAGCGCCAGGGCGTACGCGTCGCCGGCGGTGGGCGTGATCCGCACCCGCAGGGCCGTCGCCCCGGTGGCCAGCACCCGTACGCCGTGCCAGCTGAACGGCAGGCGCAGCGGACCGTCGGCCCCGGTCGCCAGGGAGATCGGGTGCAGGGCCGCGTCCAGCAGCGCCGGGTGCAGTCCGAAGCGGCCCGCCGGCGCGTCGACGGGGAGCGCGACCTCCGCGAGCAGTTCGTCGCCGCGCCGCCAGGCCGCCACGAGTCCCCGGAATGCGGGCCCGTAGTCGACGCCGAGGTCGGCGATGCGGTCGTACAGCTCCTCGACCGGGGCGGGCACGGCGTCGGCGGGCGGCCACTCACCGGCCCAGGCGGTCTCGGCCTCCCCGGCGGCGTCGAGCAGGCCGCTCGCGTGCTGCGTCCACGGCTCGCCGTCGAGCGCGTCCTCGCGCCGGGAGTGCACCCGCAGCGGCCGGCGCCCGGCCTCGTCGGGTTCCCCGACCTCCACCTGCACCCGTACCGCGCCGTCGGCCGGCAGCACCAGCGGCGCGTGCAGGGTCAGCTCCTCGATGCGGTCGAGGTCGACGTGCTCGGCGGCCCGCCGCGCGAGTTCGACGAACGCGGCACCCGGCAGCAGGACCGTGCCCAGGACGGCGTGGTCGGCGAGCCAGGGCTGTTCGCGCAGGGAGAGCCGGCCGGTGAGCACGCTCCGCTGGGAGTCGGCGAGCGCCAGCACCGCGCCGAGCAGCGGATGGTCCGCCGCCCCGAGCCCGAGCCCGGCGGCGTTCGCCGGCCCCTCGTCGGGGACCAGCCAGTACCGCTGGTGCTGGAACGGGTACGTCGGCAACTCCACCTCGCGGGCGCCCGCCCGGTACGCGCCGGCGTCGGGGCCGGCCCCGGCGGTGAAGAGTTGCCCGACGGCCCTGACGAGGGTCGCGGTCTCGGGTTGTCCCCGGCGGCTGGTGGCGATGGCGGTGGCGTCGCCGGTGGCGGCGGCCGTGGCGAGGACGGTGTCGGGGCCGATCTCGAGGAAGGTGTCGACGTGGTACGTGCCGGCGAGAGCCTCGACGGCCTCGTGGAAGCGGACGGTGTGGCGCAGTTGGGTGACCCAGTGGTCGGGGGTGGAACGCAGCGGTTGGCCGTCGACGGTGGAGATGACGGGAACGGTGGGCTCCCGGTGGGTGATGGAGTCGGCGACGGCTCGGTAGTCGTCGAGGACGGGATCCATCAGGTGGGAGTGGAAGGCGTGGGAGACGGTGAGCCGCTTCGTCCGGTGGCCCTGGGCGGCGAGTGCCTCGGCGGCCGCGAGGGTGGCGGCCTCGTCGCCGGAGAGGACGAGGTCGGTGCCGGTGTTGACGGCGGCGACGCCGACCACGTCGGTGAGGTACGGGGTGACCTGTTCCTCGGTGGCCTGCACGGCGACCATGGCGCCCCCGGTGGGGAGGGCCTGCATGAGCCTGGCGCGGGCGGCGACGAGCCTCGCGGCGTCGGCGAGGTCCCAGACGCCGGCGACGTGGGCGGCGGCGAGTTCGCCGATGGAGTGTCCGGCGAGGTGGTCGGGGCGGATGCCCCAGGATTCGAGGAGCCGGTAGAGGGCGACCTCGAAGGCGAACAGGGCGGGTTGGGTGTAGCCGGTCTGGTGCAGGTCGTCGCTGTCGATGACCTTGCGCAGTGGTTGGTCGAGGTGCGCGTCGAGGGCGGCGCAGACCTCGTCGAAGGCGGTGGCGAAGACGGGGTACGCGGCGGCGAGTTCGGCGCCCATGCCCAGCCGCTGCGCGCCCTGCCCGGTGAACAGGAACGCCAACCTGCCGGCCCCGGGGGCGCCGGTGACCAGGTTGGCGGCCTCCTGGCCGGCGGCCAGCGCGGCGAGGCCGTCGAGGAGTTCCCGCCGGTCGGTCCCGACGACGGCGGCCCGCTGCGTGAACCGGACCCGGGCGGCCAGGGAGCGCGCGACGTCGGCGTCGGACAGTTCGGGGCGGGCCACGAGGTGGTCGTGCAGGCGGCGGGCCTGCTCCCGCAGGGCCTGTTCCGAGCGGGCGGACAGCAGCCACGGCAGGGCCTGCGGCGGCGTGCCGACGTCGGCGCTGTCGGCCTCGGCGGGGGGCTCCTCGATGATCACGTGCGCGTTCGTGCCGCTGACGCCGAACGAGGACACCCCGGCGCGGCGCGGGTGGCCGTTGCGCTGCCACTCGGCCGGCTCGGTCAGCAGCGCGACCGAGCCCGCCGACCAGTCGACCTTCGGGGACGGCTCGTCGACGTGCAGGGTGCGCGGCAGCAGCCCGTGCCGCAGGGCGAGGACCATCTTGATGACCCCGCCGACGCCGGCGGCGGCCTGGGCGTGGCCGATGTTGGACTTGAGCGAGCCGAGCCGGAGCGGCTGTTCGCGGTCCTGGCCGTAGGTGGCGAGGATCGCCTGGGCCTCGATCGGATCGCCCAGGGACGTGCCGGTGCCGTGCGCCTCGATGGCGTCCACCTGGTGCGCCGCCAGCCCGGCGTTGGCCAGCGCCGACCGGATGACCCGCTGCTGCGAGGGCCCGTTGGGGGCGGTGAGGCCGTTGGAGGCGCCGTCCTGGTTGACGGCCGAGCCGCGTACGACCGCCAGGACGCGGTGGCCGTTGCGGCGGGCGTCGGAGAGCCGCTCGACCACCAGTACGCCGACGCCCTCCGCCCAGCCGGTGCCGTCCGCGGCGGCGGCGAACGACTTGCACCGGCCGTCGCGGGCGAGGCCCCGCTGCTTGGAGAACTCGACGTACAGGCTGGGCGTGGACATGACGGTCACGCCGCCGGTCAGCGCGAGGGAGCACTCGCCGGAGCGCAGCGCCTGCACGGCGAGGTGCAGGGCGACCAGCGACGACGAGCAGGCGGTGTCGACGGTGACCGCCGGCCCCTCCAGCCCGAACGTGTACGCCACCCGGCCCGAGGCGACGCTGCCCGCGGTTCCGGTGCCCAGGAACCCCTCGACACCGTCGGGTGCGGCGCTCGCGCCGGCGGCGTAGTCGTGCGTCATGAGGCCGGTGAACACTCCGGTGGGCGAGCCGCGCAGCGCGTCCGGCCGCAGGCCGGCGTTCTCCAGCGCCGCCGAGCAGGTCTCCAGGAAGATCCGCTGCTGCGGGTCCATCGCCAGCGCCTCGCGGGGGCTGATGCCGAAGAACTCCGCGTCGAACCCGGCCGCGTCGAGCAGGAATCCGCCCTGGTCGACGTAGCTGGTGCCGGGGGTGTCCGGGTCGGGGTCGAACAGCGTGTCCAGCGACCAGCCCCGGTCGGTCGGGAAGCCGCTGATGCCCTCCCGGCCGTCGAGCAGCAGCTGCCACAGCTCGTCGGGTGAGGTGACGCCGCCGGGGTAGCGGCAGGCCATGCCGACGATCGCGATCGGCTCGTCGGTGGGGCGGGCGGCGGCCGCCGCCACGACGGGGCGCGGTTCGTCCTCCCGGTCGCCCAGCTCGCCCCGCAGGTACTCGACGAGGGCCTCCGGGGTGGGGTAGTCGAAGGTCAACGTCGCGGGCAGGCGCAGCCCCGTCGCCGTGTTGAGCCGGTTGCGCAGCTCGACGGCCATCAGCGAGTCGAAGCCGAGCTGGCGGAACGGTTCGGCCACGGAGACGGCGTCCGCGTCCGGCTGGGCGAGCACGGTCGCGACCTGCGTACGCACGATGTCGAGCAGCAGCCCGCGCTGCTCCTCCTCGCTGCGCCCGGCCAGCTCGCGGGCCAGCGCGGTGGCGCCCGGCCGGGTCGCGGCCTGCCGCCTGCGCGGCACCCTGGCCAGGCCGTGCAGCGGCGGCGCGGCGTTCGTGGCGGCGCGTACCGCGGCGACGTCGATGGTGACGGGCACCAGGTGCGCCAGGTCCGAGCGGCACGCGGCGTCGAACAGCGCGAGCCCTTCCTCGACGCTGTGCGGGAGGAGACCGCCGCGCGCGATGCGGGCCAGGTCGGTCTCGCCGAGCTGGCTGGTCATCGCGCTGGCCTCGGCCCACAGGCCCCAGGACAGCGAGGTGGCGGCCCGGCCCTCGGCCCGGCGCTGTGCGGCCAGGGCGTCGAGGAACGCGTTCGCCGCCGCGTAGTTCGCCTGCCCCGCGGTGCCGATGACGCTCGCGACGGAGGAGTAGAGCACGAACAGGTCGACGTCGCCGGCCAGCTCGTGCAGGTTGAGCGCGGCGTCGAGCTTGGGTCGCAGGACGGCGTCGAGGCGTTCGGGCGTGAGCGACTCCAGGATGCCGTCGTCGAGCACGCCCGCGGTGTGCACCACGCCCACCAGCGGCCGGGCGAGCCCGTCGAGCAGCGCCGACAGCGCCGCGCGGTCGGCGGTGTCGCACGCGACGACGTCGACAGTGGTGGCGCCGAGGGCGGTCAGCTCCTCGGCCAACGCGGCGGCGCCCGGCGCGTCCAGGCCCCGGCGGGAGGCGAGGACCAGGTGTTCCGCGCCGTGCCGGGTGACCAGGTGGCGGGCGAGCGCGGCGCCGAGCGTACCGGTGCCACCGGTGATCAGGACGGCTCCCGTCGCGTCGAACAGCGCGCCGTCCGGGGTGGCGGCGGTGTGTCGGGCGAGCCGCGGCACGGTCAGCGCACCGTCGCGGATGGCGAGCTGCGGTTCCCCGGTGGCGATCGCGGCGGCGAGGGCGCGCTCCGACTTGTCGGTGCCGTCGGTCTCGACGAGGACGAAACGGTCCGGGTGCTCGGTCTGGGCGGAGCGGACCATCCCCCACGCCGCCGCGCCCGCGAGGTCGCCACCGCGGGTGACCACGGCCAGCCGCGCGGTGCCGGCCGCGGCCCGCTGGAGCGTCGCCAGCGTGTCGTACAGGGACTGTCGTACGGCGTCGGCGGTGTCGCCCGCCTCGACCCGGAACACCTCGACGTCGGGCGTGCCGGTGCCGGTCGGGGCGGCCACGGGCACCCAGTCCGTGCGGTACAGCGCGGCGGTGGGGCCGCTCGCGCCGGCCAGGCCGTCCGTCGTGACCGGCCGGACCGCGACCGCGTCGGCGCTCAGCACCGGGTTGCTGTCGTCGTCGGTGGTGCTCACCCGCAGGGTGTTCTCGCCGGCCGGGGTCAGCCGGACCCGCAGCGCCGAGGCCCCCCGGCGGTGCAGCCGCACCCCCCGCCAGGAGAAGGGCAGCCAGGCCCGGCCCGCCGGGTTCCCGCCGCCGTCGAGGTGCAGCACGAGCGGGTGCATGGCGGCGTCGAGCAGCGCCGGGTGTACGCCGTAGCGCACGGCTGCCGGCTCGTCCTCGGTGCGCAGGGTGGCCCGGGCGAACAGCTCGTCGCCGCGCCGCCACACCTCCTGGACGCCCTGGAAGGCGGGGCCGTAGCAGAATCCGCGCGCCAGCAGCCAGCCGTAGAAGTCGCCGACCTCGACGGGCTCCGCGCCGGGTGGCGGCCACTCCTCCCGCACCGGGGCCGGCGCGGGTGCGTCGGCCAGCGTGCCCGAGGCGTGGCACGTCCACTCCGCGCCCGGCGGCTGCCCGGCCGGCTGGGAGTACACGCCGAACTCGCGGCGGCCCTGCTCGTCGGGGCGGCCGACCCACACCTGGAGGTTGACCCGCTGGTCTTCGGTCAGCGTCAGCGGGGCCTGGAGGGTGAGTTCCTCGATCGTGCCGCTGCCGGTGTGCTCGGCGGCGTGCGCGGCCAGCTCGAGGAACGCGGTGCCGGGCAGCAGGACCGTGTCGAGGACGGCGTGGTCGACCAGCCACGGCTGCTCGCGCAGGGAGAGCCGCCCGGTGAGCACGAGCCGGTCGGTGTCGACGACGCCCAGCACCGCGCCGAGCAGCGGGTGGCGCGCCGCGGTGAGGCCGGCGGTGCCCACGTCGCCCCCGGCCGTCGGCCGCAGCCAGTACGACCTCCGCTGGAACGGGTACGTCGGCAGCGGCACCTCGCGGGCACCGGGGAAGTAGGCGTCGGCGTCGGGGCCGGTCCCGACGGTGAAGAGGTGGCCGACGGCCCGGGCGAGGCTGTGCGTCTCGGGCTGCCCCCGGCGCATGGTGGCGATGCCGGTGGCGTCGCCGGTGGTGGTGGCCAGGACGGTGTCGGGGCCGATCTCGAGGAAGGTCTCGACGCGGCCGGCGGCGGTGAGGGCGGCGACGGCGTCGTGGAAGCGTACGGCCCGGCGGACCTGGGTGACCCAGTGCTCGGGCGTGGAGCGCAGCGGCTGCCCGTCGACCGTGGAGATCAGCCCGATGCGGGGTTCGTGGTGGGTGATGGACGCGGCGACGGCGCGGTAGTCGTCGAGCATCGGGTCCATCAGGTGGGAGTGGGCGCCCAGCGGGATCGGCAGCCGCTTGGTCTTGTGGCCGAGCGCGGCGAGCTGCTCGGCGGCGGCGAGGGTGGCGGCCTCGTCGCCGGAGATGACCAGGTCGGTGGGGGTGTTGATGGCGGCGATGCCGACCTGGTCGCTGAGGTACGGGGTGACCTGCTCCTCGGTGGCCTGCACGGCGACCATCACGCCGCCCAGCGGCAGGGCCGCCATGAGCGTGGCGCGGGCGGCGACGAGCTTCGCGGCGTCGGCGAGTGACCAGACGCCGGCGACGTACGCGGCGGAGAGCTCGCCGAGGGAGTGCCCCGCCACGAAGTCGGGGCGGATGCCCCACGACTCGACGAGCCGGTGGAGGGCGACCTCGAAGGCGAACAGGGCCGGCTGCGTGTACGCGAACCGGTGCAGGTCGTCGCTGCGGATGATCTCGCGTACCGGCTTGTCCAGGTGCCGGTCCAGCTCGGCGCAGGCCTCGTCGAACGCGGCGGCGAAGACGGGGTACGCGGCGGCGAGTTCCGTGCCCATGCCGAGGTACTGGGCGCCCGTACCGGTGAACAGGAACGCCAGCCCGCCGGGGCGGGCGGTGCCGGTGAGCACGTCGGCGGTGCCCTGACCGGCGGCCAGGGCGGCGAGGCCGTCGAGCAGGTCCTGCCGGGTGGTGCCGGTGACCGCGGCCCGGTGGCCGAAGGCGACCCGGGTGGTGACGAGGGACCGGCCGACGTCGGCGACCGACAGCTCGGGCCGGTCGGCGAGGTGGTCGTGCAGGCGGCGGGCCTGCTCCCGTACCGCCTGCTCGGAGCGCGCCGACAGCAGCAACGGCAGCACCGGCGGCGCGGCCGGGGCGTCGGCGGCCGGGGCGTCGGCGGCGGGCGGCTCCTCGATGATCACGTGGGCGTTCGTGCCGCTCATCCCGAACGACGAGACGGCGGCCCGGCGCGGACGCTCGCCGGCGGGCCACGCGACCGGCTCGGTCAGCAGCGACACCGCACCGGCCGACCAGTCCACCTTGCGGCTCGGCTCCGAGACGTGCAGGCTGCGCGGCAGCAGCCCGTTGCGTAGGGCGAGGACCATCTTGATCACGCCGCCGACGCCGGCTGCGGCCTGCGTGTGGCCGATGTTGGACTTGAGCGAGCCGAGCCGGAGCGGCTGTTCGCGGCCCTGGCCGTAGGTGGCGAGGATGGCCTGGGCCTCGATGGGGTCGCCCAGGGACGTGCCGGTGCCGTGCGCCTCGAGCGCGTCCACCTCGCTGGCGGCGAGGCCCGCGTTGGCGAGCGCGGCGCGGATGACCCGCTGCTGCGAGGGCCCGTTGGGGGCGGTGAGGCCGTTG
Source organism: Micromonospora sp. DT62 (assembly GCF_049847285.1). Taxonomy (NCBI): domain Bacteria; kingdom Bacillati; phylum Actinomycetota; class Actinomycetes; order Micromonosporales; family Micromonosporaceae; genus Micromonospora; species Micromonospora sp. DT62. The sequence continues at coordinate 39,653 of NZ_JBNCOB010000002.1, read as the reverse complement.
GAGGCGCCGTCCTGGTTGACGGCCGAGCCGCGTACGACCGCCAGGACGCGGTGGCCGTTGCGGCGGGCGTCGGAGAGCCGCTCGACCACCAGCACGCCGACGCCCTCGCCCCAGCCGGTGCCGTCGGCGTCGTCGGAGAACGCCTTGCACCGCCCGTCGGGGGAGAGGCCGTTCTGCCGGGAGAACTCGGTGAAGGTCTCCGTGCCGGCCATCACGGTCACGCCGCCCGCCAGGGCCATAGAACACTCGCCGGAGCGCAGCGCGCGTACGGCCAGGTGCAGGGCGACCAGCGACGCCGAGCAGGCGGTGTCGACGGTCATCGCCTGGCCCTCCAGGCCCAGGGCGTACGCGACCCGGCCGGACGCCACGCTGCTCGCGGTGCCGGTGATGAGGTGGCCGTCGACCCCGTCCTCCTCGCTGTGCCCGAGCCGGCCGTAGTTCTGCACGTGCAGGCCCGTGAAGACGGCGGTGTCGCTGCCGCGCATCGAGGTCGGCGGGATGCCGGCGTGCTCCAGCGCCTCCCACGCGGTCTCCAGGAACACCCGCTGCTGCGGGTCCATCGCCAGCGCCTCGCGGGGGCTGATGCCGAAGAACTCCGCGTCGAACTCGTCCGCGTCGTGCAGGAAGCCGCCGGCGGTCGCGTTGCACGTGCCCGGCCCGTCGCCCGCGAACAGCGCCGCGAGGTCCCAGCCGCGGTTGGTGGGGAACTCGCCGATGACGTCCGTGCCGTCCGCGACCACCCGCCACAGGTCCTCCGGGGAGCTGATGCCGCCCGGGTAGCGGCAGGCCATGCCGACGATCGCGATCGGCTCGCTCTCGTCGTACGACTCGACCGTGGCCGGCGCCGCCTCGACCGTGCCCAGCCCCAGGGCGTCGAGCAGGTGGCTGGCGAGGATGTCCGGCGTCGGGTAGTCGAAGACCAGGCTCGCCGGCAGGCTGAGGCCGGTCGCGGCGCAGAGCCGGTTGCGCAGCTGCACGGCGATGAGCGAGTCGTAGCCGAGCTGCCGGAACGGCGTCTCGCCGTCGATCGTCGCGGGCGCCTGGTCGCCCAGGACCTCGCCGGTCGCGGCCCGTACGAGTTCGCGCAGCAGGCCGAGCCGGTCGTCCGCCGGGGTCGCCAGCAGCCGCTCGGCCAGGGCGTTTCCGGCGCCGTCGGCGCTGGCGTCGGCGGCCAGCACGGGGCGCGCGGCGACGACGCAGGGCTCGCCCGCGGCCAGCGCGGCGTCGAGGAGGGCGTCACGTCGTGCCGCGGGGGGCCGGGCGAAGCCCGGCGCGCTCCACGCCACGGAGACGCCGGGCAGGCCGAGCGCGCGCCGGTGCCGCACCAGCGCGTCGGCGGCGACGGTGGCGGCGACGTCGCGGCCGTCGGTGAGCAGCACGAGGTTGGCCGGGGCGCGCCCGAGCGGCGCGGTGTGCAGCGCCAGCGTCTCCTCGACCGTGAGGTCCACCGCCGCGACGGTGGCGACCGGCCGGTCGCCGAGCACGGCCGCCAGCGTCTCCGGGTCGAACGGCACGTCCGGGTGCACGCAGACCTCGGCGCCGAACGCCGCCAGCTCCGCCGGGGCGCCCGCCGGCACGTCGTCCGGCCCCACCAGGACCAGTTCGCGTACGTCGTGGGCCGCCACGAGGTGGCGGGTGAGCGCCGCGTCGTACGACCGGGCGACGAGTACGACCGTGCCCCGCAGCGGTGCGCCGCCGGGCAGGGCGGGGACGTCCGCGTACCGGGGCACGAGCAGTTCGCCCTCGCGTACGGCCAGCACGTCCTCGCCGGAGGCCACGGCCGCGCGCAGCTCCTCGGCACCGACCCGGTCGGCGTCGACGAGCACGAGCCGGCCGGGACGGCGGAGCTGGTGGGCCCGCGCGAGCGCCCAGGCGGCGGCCTGCCCGGGGGCCGCCGCGTCGTCGCCGTGCAGAGCGCCCCGGGTCAGTACGACCAGGCGCGAGTCCGCCGGGTGGTCCTCGTCGAGCACCCGCGCCAGCAGCTCGGACAGCGCGGTGTGGTCGGGGTAGCTGTCGACGGTGAGGTCGTCGTCGGTGAGGTCGACGGTCAGCTCGGGCGGGCCCACGACCGCCCAGGCGAGCCGACCGGGGTCCGACTCGGCGCCGGGCTCCGGTGCCGGCTCCCAGCGCAGGGCGTGCAGCCGGTCGGGCAGCGACGCGGCCACGCCGATCAGGCGGGCGGGCAGCTCGGGGAGCCGGTGGCGGGCGGGGCTGCCGAGGGCGTTGCGGGGGATCTCCCGCACCAGGTACGTCTCGACCGGCACGGCCGGGGCGGGCAGTCCCGCGCGGCACTGCGCCAGCAGGCCGGCGGCGTCCACGTCGGACCCGACGACGAACGCGACCGGACCGTCGGGCCCGGCGAGGGCTGCCGCGTCGGCCACCCCCGCAACGCCGCGCAGCACCGCGTCGATCCGGTCCAGCCGGACCCGCTCGCCGCCGACCTCGACCGCGTCGGCCAGCCGGCCGGTGACCGTGAGGTGCCCGGAGTCGTCGCGGCGGGCCAGGTCGCCGGTGCGGTACCAACCACCGCGCAGCGCCTCGGCCGTCTCGGCGGCGAGGTCGTGGTAGCCGCCGGCCATCACGTTCGGGCCGCTGACCCAGACTTCACCCTCCTGCCCGGGGCCCAGGTCGGCGCCCGATGCGGGGTCGACCACCCGCACGCTCAGGCCCGGCAGGGGCAGGCAGCGTCGTTCCGCGTCGCCGTTCGGCCAGCTCACCGCGATCAGGCCGGACGTCTCGGTGGTCACGTAGCCGGTGAGCAGCGGCGCGGCGAACGCGGCCTCGAAGGGCCCGCGCAGCGCCGGGTCCACGGGGCCGACGGCCAGCGCGATCCGTACCCCCTGCGGGTCGGGGCCCGGGGCGTCCAGCAGGGCGCGGTGCGTCGCGCCGGTGCCCACCAGCACGGTGCTGCCCTGCGCGGCGAGCGTGGCCCGCAGCTCGTCGGGGGAGAGGCCGCCGGCGAGTCGTACCGAGGCACCCGCCGCGGTGGCGGCGAGGAGCTGCCCGAAGCAGGCGTGCACGGGCAGCATCCACAGCACCCGGTCGTCCGCTGTCCACCCGAGTCCGGCCACGTACGTCGCCGCGGCGGCGGGCCACAGCGCGTTGCGCTGCGTGGACAGCACGCCCTTGCGGCGGCCGGTCGTTCCCGCCGTCCAGGTGAGGAACGCCAGGTCGTCGAGGCCGGCGTCGTCCTGGGGCGGCGACGCCGCGTCCGTCGTCGCCAGCTCCTCGAACGAGTGCCCGTCGCCGTCGTGCCCGCCGTCGACGACGAGGACCGACACGGACACCCGCGCCGCGTTGGCCGCGTCGGTGATGACCGCGTCGGCGCCGGCGTCCTCGACCAGCCGGGCCAGCTCGGCGTCGTCCAGGGCCGGGTCCAGCGGCACCGCGATGCCGCCGGCCCGGACGACGGCGAGGACGCCCTCCACCGCCGTGACCCCGTCGAGCAGGACGACGACGCGGTCCGCCGGCCACACGCCGAGATCGGCGAGGTGGCCGGCGAGCCGCGCCGTCCGTATCTCCAGCTCCGCGTGGGTCACGTTCCGCCGCGAATCGGCGTACGCGACCTGGTTGCCGGACCGGTCGGCGTTGGTCCGGAGCAGTTCGGGCAGGGGCCGGAGCAGATCGGTACGCGGCATGGTTCAACAACCTCTTGTCGGATAGCAGTGGTGATGCGGACCGTGGGTGGGGATGCGCTCAGACCGTGACCGGAAGGGACACCAGGGCGGGCACCAGCGGCGTACGCCTGACCTTCAGCGACTCCCGGGAGGCGGCGAGCTCGATGTCCGGGAAGCGGGTGCACAGCTCCCGGAGGGCGGGTGGGGGAACCGCTTCGGGGCGTCGTACGCCGCGTACGGGCCCGCGAAGTGGTCGTCGTCCATCAGCTGCCGATGCCCGTGCACCGGGCACGTGTCCGCCATGTCGTCCTCGCTGTGATCGCTCGGAAGGAATCGCTGTCGGATGCGGTGCGCCGGGCGGGAGGGACCGCCCGCGCGCTCATGGTGCCTCCAGCCCGTCCACGCTCGGGTAACTGCCGGGACGACGGCCGTTGGTGCGGGTGACGCCTCCGCTCACGAGTACGGGGGTCCGAATCGGGTCCGCGGACCAGTTCTTCCGCTGTTACCGGGTGATGGACACGCGCTGATTACGTTCAGTTCGCACTCGTGCGCAAGGAGGTACGGCGATGGCGACATCGCGGGTCACGAACAGCGCGCCGATCGGGCTGGCGAGCGCGGAGGGCGACATCGTCCAGAACATCGACATGCCCCGGCGTCTCCCGGACGACGACGGCGGCAGCGCCGAGTGCGAGGTGCGGATGGCACCGGTCAGCCCGCCCGGCATGCGTTCCCAGGCCGACGCGGCGTGAGCCGCCCCCACCCGTACGTCCACTGAGGAGGACTTGGTGACCGTTCAGTTGCGCACGCTCGTCGACGTGGCGCGCCGGCACGCCGCCCAGCAGCCGGACGCCGTCGCGATCATCTGCGAGGGCCGGCGCGTCGACTACGCCACCCTGCACCGCGTCAGCAACCAGGTGGCGCGTGGCCTCCAGGCGGCGGGCCTGCGCCCCGGGGACCGCGTCGCCTACCTGGGCAAGGAGTCCGAGCACTTCTACGACCTGCTCTTCGGCGCCGCGAAGACCGGCGTGGTGTTCGTGCCGATCAACTGGCGGCTGGCCGCCGGCGAGGTCGAGCACATCCTGCGCGACTCGGGCGCCGCCCTGCTCTTCGTCGACGCCGACTCGACCCCGGTCGCCGAGAAGCTGGCGCCGGAGCTGCCGATGCTGCGGCAGGTGGTCGCGCTGGACGCCGGCGGCGTGGCCCGCGCCGGCTTCGCGGCCTGGGTGTCGGCGCAGCCGGACGCGAACGTGCTGGCCAAGGTCACGTCCGACACGCCGCTGGCGCAGATGTACACCAGCGGCACGACGGGGCTGCCGAAGGGCGTCGTCCTGGCGCACCGCAGCTTCTTCGCGGTACGCGACGGGCTCGCCTCGGAGAACCTGGACTGGCTCGACCTGCGCGAGAGCGACGTCAGCCTGCTCTGCAACGGCGGCTTCCACATCGGTGGCCTGTCGTGGGCGGCGATGGGTTTCGCCGCGGGCGCCACGAACGTGCTGATGCGCGAGTTCAACACGGCGGGCGCGGTCGAGCTGATCAGATCGCTGCGCGTCACCACCATCCTCGCGGTGCCCTCGATGCTGCGACTGCTGCTCGCGGAGCCCGGCGTCACCAAGGCGGACTTCGCCTCGCTGCGGAAGATCGTCTACGGCAGCGCGCCCATCTCGACGGCGCTGCTGGCCCGCTGCATCGAGGGCTTCGGCTGCGAGTTCGCCCAGATCTACGGCCTGACCGAGACCGGCAACTCCGCCGTCTGCCTGCCCCCGGCCGACCACACCCCGGACGGCGGCAAGATGCAGTCGGCGGGGCTGCCGTACCCGGGCTTCGAGGTCAAGATCATGGACGACAAGGGCGACCCGCTGCCGGCCGGCGAGGTCGGCGAGGTCTGGCTGCGTTCGCCGGGCGTGATGGTGGAGTACTGGAACCTGCCGGAGGCCACGGCGAAGACGCTTGTCGACGGCTGGGTCGTCACCGGGGACGCCGGCTTGCTGGACGAGGACGGCTACCTGTACATCCGGGACCGGATCAAGGACATGATCATCGTCTCGGGGGAGAACGTCTACCCGGTCGAGGTCGAGAACGTCATCAGCCGGCACCCGCTGGTCGCCGAGTCGGCGGTCGTGGGCGTGCCGGACGAGCGCTGGGGCGAGGCCGTCTACGCGTTCGTGGTGCCGGTGGAGGGCCAGCAGCTCACCGAGCGCGACCTGGCGCTTCACCTGCGCGGCCAGCTCGCCGGCTTCAAGCAGCCGCTGCACTACGAGTTCATCGACCGGGTGCCGCGCAACCCCAGCGGCAAGATCCTGCGCCGCGAGCTGCGGGAACGGTTCTGGCAGGGTCACGACCGCCGGGTGAGCTGATCGCGTTGACGGCGGTGATCAGCGAGCGGGACACCCGCGACCCGCTGCACCGGCTCGAGTGGCCCGCGGGCCGCTGGCTACCGTCCGTCATCGCACCTGCTCGTTGCGTGGCGGAGGCGTCCGTCCGCCCCGCCGGTACGCCTCCGTGCATGGACGACGGTCCAGCGTGGAATCTCCGCGTACGCCGGCAGGTGGGCGTAGGACTGCCTGGTGGGAGGCCTGTCCGCCGGACGGGCGGCGCGCGGGGAGCGCGGTCACCACTTCCAAGTGACGGGAATCGATGTAGCAGAAAGTTGCATATTCCCTCCCATCGATCGGCCCTCTAATGTCCATGACCAGCAGGCAGGGCATCGACCGGCGCCGATAACCACCCTTGCTGCGCGTCGGGTCGGATTCGTCCCGTCCGCAGCATGACGACAGGCCTGCGGGCACGGGGACAGGAGGCGTGATGAGGGCGGGCGACACCGGATCCGCGGCGGCGGTTCCCGTCTCCGACGGGCCCACCTGCCGGTGCACCGCCACCCCTGCGGCGGTCGCCGGGAGGGCGTACGACGACCGGCCCTTCCTGGCCGTGCCCGGCATGGTCGAGGAGCGCGTCGACCGGCACCCGCACCGCCGGGCGGTGTCGTTCCGGGGCCGTTCGCTGACGTACCGCGAACTCGACGACCTGGCCAACGGCGTCGCCGCCGCCCTCACCGGGCGGGGCGTCCGGCGGGGCGACGTGGTGCCCGTCCTGCTCGCCGACGGGCTCGAACTGCCCGTCGTCGACCTGGCGTTGATGAAGCTCGGCGCGGCCTTCGTACCCGTCGATCCCGGCTGGCCGGCGGACCGGCTGCACGCCTCGCTGCGGGAGGTGCGGCCCCGGCTCGCGGTGGTACGCGGCACCGGCCCGCGCCCCGACACCGGCGACGTCCCCTGCCTGCCCGTCGACCTCGACGAGATCACCCCGACCCGCCGCCGGCCCGGTGTGCCGATCGGCCCGGCCGACCTGATCTACGGCATCTTCACCTCCGGCACCACCGGCACCCCGAAGTGCGCGCTGAACCGGCACGACGGAATCGCCAACCGGCTGCGGTTCATGACGCGGCACTTCGCGGCGACCGGCGACGAGGTGGTGCTCCAGAACAGCCGGCACACCTTCGACTCGTCGGTGTGGCAGATGTTCTGGCCGCTGACCACCGGTGGCCGCACCGTGGTGCCGGTCGAGGGCGGGTTCCTCGACGTCGAGCGGACCGTCCGGACCATCGCCGACGAGACCGTCACGATGACCGACTTCGTGCCGAGCGTGCTCGGCGCGCTGGTGTCGGTCCTGGACCGGGACCCGGCGGCCCGCCGCGCCGTCGCCTCGCTGCGCCACGTGATCGTCGGCGGCGAGGAGATCGACCCCTGGGCGGTGCACCGGCTGGTCGAACTGGTGCCGGGCGTGGCGGTCACCAACGGCTACGGCCCGACCGAGGCGTCGATCGGAATGATCTTCCACACCGTCGCCCGCAGCGACGGCGACGTCATCCCCATCGGCCGGCCCATCGACAACTGCTACGCCGCCGTCGTGGACGACGAGCTGCGCCCCCTGCCGCCGGGCGAGACCGGCGAGATCGTCATCGGCGGCGTGTGCCTGGGCGAGGGATACCTCGGCGACCCGGCCCGCACCGCCGAGGTGTTCGTGCCCAACCCGCTGCCCGGCATCCCGGGGGCCCGGCTCTACCGCACCGGCGACCTCGGCCGGATCGCCCCCGACGGCCGGCTGCACTTCGCCGGCCGCCGCGACCACCAGCTCAAGGTCAACGGCGTCCGGATCGAGGCGGGCGAGATCGAGACCGCCGCCACCCGGCTGCCCGGCGTACGGCAGGCGAAGGTCCTGCTCGCCCGCGAGCACCGGGGGAAGTCGCTGGCCCTCTTCCTCGCCGCCGACCCCGAGGTGACCGAGCCGCAGGTGCGGGCGCACCTGCGCGGGCTGCTGCCCCGCACCCACGTGCCCCGGCACGTCGTCGTGCGCGACGCGCTGCCGCTGACCGGCAACGGCAAGGTCGACCGGCAGGCGCTGGAGGAATGGCTGGACCGTACGCTCGCCGACCGGACCCGCCCGTCGCCCGCGCCCGCCGAGGCGCGGACGCTTGCCGAGCGGGTGCTGGGGGTGTTCCGGACGGTCCTCGGCCGGCCCGACCTCGACCCCGACACCGACTTCCTCGACGCCGGGGGCGACTCGCTCCAGGCCCTCGACGCGGTCACCGCCCTCGGCGCGGACCAGAGCGTGCGCGTCGGCGTGCAGGACCTGTTCACCCACCGCAGCGCCGCCCGGCTCGCCCGGGCGCTCGCCGTACGGCTGCGCACGGCCGATCCCACCGAGACCGAGGACGAGCTGGTGGAGCGGGACGCCAAGATCCCGGCCAACCTGCCCGTACGCCCCGTCGGCCGGCGCCGGGCGCCGCGTACGGTCCTGGTCACCGGGGCCACCGGCTTCGTCGGCGCGCGCCTGGTGCACGAGCTGCTCGCCACCACCGACGTCCGGGTGCTGTGCCTGGCCCGCGCGGCCGACGACGCCGAGGCCACCGCCCGCGTCGTGGGCGCGCTGGCCGAGCGGGGCCTGTGGCGGCCCGGCCACGACCCGCGCCTGCACGGGTACGCGGCCGACCTCGGCAGCCCGGCCCTCGGCCTGACCCCGCAGGCGTGGGACCGGCTGGCCCACGACTGCGACCTCGTGCTGCACGCCGGGGCGCTGGTCAACTTCCTGTTCGACTACCGGGCCCACCGCGCCGCGAACGTCCTCGGCACCGCGGAGCTGCTGCGGCTGTGCCTGACGGGACGGCCGAAGCCGCTGCACCACGTCTCCACCCTCGGCGTCCTCGACAGCGAGGCCGCCCGCCATCCGCAGCCGCTGCCCGAGACGTACGACCCGGCCCTCGCCGTCCCGCCGACGAGCGGCTACAGCCGGTCGAAGTGGGTGGCGGAGCGGTACCTCGACGACGCCCGGCGGCGCGGCGCGACCGTCACGGTGCTGCGCCTCGGCGAGGTGATGCCCGCGGCCGACGACGGTCACCCCAACCCCCGGGCCCTGACCCACCTGCTGCTGGCGGCCTGCCACCGGCTGCGGATGCGGCCCGACGCGCCCGTGCGCTCCGACTGGACGCCGGTGGACTGGGCCGCCCGGCGGATCGTCGCCACGGTCGTCGACCCGCGTCAGTGGGGCGGCACGCTGCACGTCCTGCACCCGGTGAGCGTCGACTTCACCGACCTGCCGCTGGGCGGCGCGGACGCCCTGCCCCGGGTGAGCTGCGGGCGGTTCGTGGCGGGGCTGCGCGAGGCGGCGGACGGGGGCGACCGCGACGCCGCCGTGCTGCTGGCTCTCTTCCCGCCCGGCGCGGGCGCCGACGAGGAGCGGCTGCGCGCGGTCTTCGCGACGCTGCTCACCGACAACCCCCGGCTCTTCCGGCGCGATGGCTGCGCCGAGCTGGAACGCCGCCGGGGCTTCACCGACCACCGGCTCGGCCCGTCCGTCGGCGCCTACCGCGCCTGGCTGGGCGCGCACGAGGGGCGGGAGGCCGACCGGCTGCTGCTGCCGGCGGGACCAGGGTGAACGGTCGCGCGCGACGCAATTTCCGGCACGGATGAGGGAGTGGAATGCGATACCGCAGGATGGGTCGGCTCGGCTGGCAGGTCAGCGAGGTCGGGTACGGGATGTGGGGCATCGGGGGCGGACCCGGCGGCTTCACCGGCTGGGACTACGACACCGCTCCGGCCTGCCTGGACGACGCGGTGGAACGGGGCTGCAACTTCTTCGACACCGCCTGGGTCTACGGGCGGGGCGTCAGTGAGCAGCTCCTCGGCGGCCTGGTGCGCCGGCACCCGGATCGCCGGCTGTACCTGGCCACCAAGATCCCGCCGAAGAACCGCGAGTGGCCGCCCGGCCCCCAGGACACCCTGGACGACGTCTTCCCGGCCGAGCACATCCGCGAGTTCACCCACCGCAGCCTCGAGAACCTCGGCGTGGACCGGATCGACCTGCTCCAGTTCCACGTCTGGGAGGACCGGTGGGCCGCCGACGGCCGCTGGCAGGAGGCCGTCGCGGACCTCAAGCGGGAGGGCGTGGTCGACGGCGTCGGGATCAGCGTCAACCGGTGGGAGCCGACGAACTGCCACGCCGCCCTCGACACCGGCCTGATCGACGTCGTGCAGGTCATCTACAACGTCTTCGACCAGGCGCCGGAGGACGAGCTGTTCCCGCGCGCCCAGCGCGACGACATCGCGATCATCGCCCGGGTCCCGTTCGACGAGGGGACGCTGACCGGCACGCTGACCGCCGACAGCACCTGGCCGGAGGAGGACTGGCGCAGCACGTACTTCGGGCCGGAGAACCTGCTGCCCAGCGTGGAGCGCGCCGAGCGGCTGGCCGCCGACGTGCCGGCGGGGATGACCATGCCGGAGCTGGCGCTGCGGTTCATCCTGCACCACCCGGCGGTGAGCACGGTGATCCCCGGGATGCGTCGCGCCGAGCACGTCCGCGCCAACCTGGCCGTCAGCGACGGCGTACCGCTGGACGCCGGGCTGCTGGACACGCTGCGCGGCCACCGGTGGGACCGCAAGCCCACGTCGTGGTCGCAGTGAGCGCGCCCCGCCGCGGCGCCGTCCCGGGGCGGCGGGAGACGCGGTACGGGAGGCCGGCATGCCGGTGATCGCCATGTGGGCGCACCCCCGGGCGCTCTCCACCGCGTTCCTGCGCATGATGATCGCCCGCGGCGACGTCACGGTCGTCCACGAGCCCCTGGTCACCCTCGTCGACGAGGGGCACGTCGAGCTGCCCGCCGCCGACGGCGGCACCGTCACCGTGACCGACGCGGCCGAGGTCGTCGCGCACCTGACGGAGCTGGGCCGGGACCGGACCGTCTTCGTCAAGGACACGCTCGAATACCGCTACCGACACCTGTTCGACGACCCCGGGGCGATCGCCGACGTCACGCACACCTTCATCGTCCGGGAACCGGCCCGCGCGATCAGCTCGCACTACGCGATCAAGCCGACGGTGACCTGCCCGGAGATCGGCTACGAGCACCAGTGGGAGCTGTTCGACCTGGTCAGCCGGACCGCGCACCGGCCGCCGGTGGTGATCCGGGCCGAGGACCTGCTGCGGCACCCCGCCGAGACGGTGTCGGCCTGGTGCGAGGCCGTGGGGCTGCCGTTCCTGCCCGAGGCGCTGAACTGGGCGCCGGGGGAGCGCACCGAGTGGCGGCGTACGCGCAAGTGGCACCTCGACGTCGAACGCACCTCGGGCTTCTCGCCGGTCGAGAAGTCCTTCGAGGTGACCGTCGCCAACAACGACACCCTGCGGTCGTACCACGACCACCACCGGCCCTTCTACGAGCGGCTGATCCAACACGCCATCTCCATCGGGGAGGACTCATGACCATCACCACCGCGCCACCCGTGACCGCGTCGTCGACGCTGTCGCCCGGTGAGCTGTTCGCCCGCGCGTACGCCGACGATCCCGCCGGCGCCGAGGTGCGCTTCGACTACACCATCACGGACGCCTTCCAGCCGACCAAGGAACGCCCCCGGGTGACCGTGCGCAACCTGTTCCGCAAGCGGCCGGTCGGCATGGAGCCGGTCCGGTTCTGGTCCGAGGGCCGGCCCGACGCGGGCGAGGCCGCCGCCGTGCACGAGTCGGGCCTGCGCCGGGAGGCCGCCTTCCGGTTCGGCACCGCCTCCGCCGGGGTGCACCCGATCCGCGCCTGGGTGCGCGTCCCCGAGGAACTCGCCGACGACCCGGAGGCGCTGGCCTCCTTCATCGACTACCGGCTGCTGGTCCGCCTCGCCACGGCCGAGAACCAGGCGCTGACCATCGGCGAGGGCGGCCTGCTGCGGCACCCGGAGATCGGGCGGCTGCCGTACCGGCACGACTGGCTCAGCGGCCTGCTCGCCGCCTGCGACGAGATCGAGCAGACCGGGGCCACCCCGCACGCGATGATCGTCAACCCGCGGGACTACTACACCCACCTGCTCGGGAAGGGCTCGTTCCTGACGGACCTGACCCGCAACGGCGTCCAGATCAGCCGTACGCGGATGGTGGCGCCGGGCGAGGCGGTGGTGGGCGACTTCGCGATGGCGGCCCGCCTGCTGGACGCGGGGCGGTCCGCGATCCGCGTCGACACCCCGCCGCCGGGCACCCTGTCCACCGACGGCCCGGCCGTCTGTGCCGAGATCCACGAGGGACTGGCCGTGCACCTGCCGACCCACTTCTTCCACGTCGTACCGGCCTAGCGCCTCGTCATACAGCCTTGGCCGGGTGGATCCGTGCTGCGTGGGACGGTGGTGGCCGCCGAGCCGGGCTGGGGCGGGATTGTGTGTGACGCTGTCGAGCTGAGTCGTCTGCGACATCAGGCGTCGTCGGGGCCATTGTGGCCCCGGACGGCGGTGAATCGTCTGCGACATCAGCTCGACAGCGTCCCACCTGCGGACACTTCCGCCGACGGACACCATGACGGCTAATTGCGAACACGGCGCCTTGAGGTGCGGGGCTGCTGCGCGCGCATCGCCGCGCTCTACGTGCCGATCGCCCCGGGGCTGCTCCGTCAGCAGGCTGCCGCCGGGGCGGGTGCTTCGCGGACCCGGTTGAGGGGTCGTGGACCCAGGTGGTGGTGCAGCCGTCGGCGACGGTCTTGAGTCGCTGATTGGATCGTTCCGCTTCGATGCCGCTATCCTGAGCGCGAGGTGCCCGGTCGGCCCTCGGTCTGCCTGGTCGCTGGTCGATCCACTGAGGACACCGACCTGCACCGGCAGCCGCGACGCCGGGCCACCCCACCGCCCAGCAGGGCCTCACGGAGCACGGGCTAGGAGCGTCACCGCATGACCACGACCGGCGGGAAACTATCGTTCTACCGGCCCATCGTCCCGCTCTTCGCCGCGATCTTCCTGTGCCTGCTCGGCGTGGGCGCGTCCCTGGCGGTGCTGCCGTTCTACGTCCTCGACGAGCTGGACGGCAACCGGGTCGAGGTGGGGGTGGTGATCGCCGCGATCGCGGTCTCCGCCGTGATCGCCCGGCCCATCGCCGGCCGGGTCGGCGACCGGCACGGGTACCGGACGGTGATGCTGGGCGGGGCGGTGGTGTGTGCCGCCGCCGGGGCGGCCTACCTGGCGGCCGGCAACATCGGCGTGCTGGTCGGCGTCCGGGTCCTGCACGGGATCGGTGAGGCGGCCGTCTACACCGCCGGCGCGGCCTGGCTGGTGGCGCTGGTGCCGGCCGACCGGCGGGGCCGCGTCGTCGGCCTGTACGGCATCTACATGTGGCTGGGCATCACGCTGGGCGCCCTGCTCGGCGCGGTGCTGCTGCGTACCTCCGGTTATCCCGCGGTGTGGCTGTTCGCGGTCCTGGCGGCGGCCGTTGGGGCCGCGCTCGTCGCCACCCGACCGCGGCCGCGGCAGGCGAGCCCGGCGGGCCGGGCCGGCATCCTGCCGCGCAGCGCGGTGGCGCCCGGCGTCGCGCTCTCCCTGGCCGGGTTCGGCTACGCCGCGCTGGCTGCGTTCGTGGCCCTGCACATGGCGGAGCGGGGCGTCGAGAACGGCATCGTCGCGTTCAACGCGTTCGGCTTCACCTACGTGGGCGTCCGGCTCGTCGTGGGCGGGCTGCCCGACAAGCTCGGCGCCGGCCGGGTGGCCGTCGGGTCGGCCCTGGTGGAGGCGGTGGGGCTGCTCCTGGTCGCGGTCGCGCCGAACCTGCTGGTCGCGGTCCTCGGCGGGCTGGTCATCGGCGCCGGGCTCTCGCTGCTCTTCCCGGCGCTGGCCCTGTTGGTGATCAACCGCACGGACCCGGCCCACCAGGGGACGGCGCTCGGCGCGTTCACCTCGTTCTGGGACATCGGCCTGGTGGCCGGGGCGCCGCTGGCCGGCCTGGTCGCCAGCATGGCCGGCTACCCGGCGGTCTTCCAGGTGATGCTGCTGGCGGCGCTGCTGTCGGCGGCCCTCTCGGCGTGGACGATGCTGCCCCGCCGCTCCCCGTTGAACCAACACTCCGGCTGACCTCCCACCCGTCCCCATGCCCCGCCGGTCCTGAGGCTGGCGGCGAAGTCGATCTTCAGGGGAGGCGGGACGGGGACAGCGGGGTGGGGTCGACCGGGGGTGGGGCGTCGACCGCCAGCGCGGCGAGCAGGGCACCCGCCGCCGGCGAGGTCTGGACGCCGTAGCCGCCGAGCCCGGCCATCCAGAGGAAACCCGGTGCGTCAGGCGCCGGGCCGATGACGGGCACGTCGTCCGGGGCGGCGGTCCGCAGCCCGGCCCAGGGCTGGTGGACGCGGCGGATGTCCAGCGTGGTCGCCGCCTGCACCCGGTCGGCGCCGATCGCCACGTCGAGGTCGTCGGGGCGGGCGTCGCCCGGCGGCACGGGAGTGGTGTCGCACGGGGAGACCAGCAGGCGCCCCGACTCCGGCTTGAAGTAGAAGGTGCCGTCGACGTCGTTGACCATCGGCCAGTCCCCCGCCGGGACGCCCGCCGGCGCGTCCACCAGGAAGGCGGTGCGCCGCAGGGGCGTCAACCCCAACGGTCGTACGCCGGCCGCCGTCGCGACCTCGTCGGCCCAGGCACCCGCCGCGTTGACGACGACCCGGGCGCTGAACTCGCCGGCGTCCGTGTCCACCTGCCAACCGTCGCCGCCGCGCCGCAGCCGGCGTACCCGCGCGCCGCACACGACCCGGCCGCCGGCCGCCCGGATGCCGCGCAGGTAGCCCTGGTGCAGCGCGGCGACGTCGAGGTCCCGCACAGCCGGCTTCACCATCGCCCGCCGGCACCACTGCGGCCGCACGACGGGGCAGTGCCGGGGCAGGTCGGCGACGTCGATCTCGCGGGCCGGCGGGTCCACCTCGGCCCCGTCGCGCAGCGCCGCCTCGAAGGCGTCCTCGCTGCCCGGTGGGCAGAGGCTGAGCACGCCGCGCGGGGTGAGCAGCGGGTGCTCGGCGAACCCCGGCGGCGGCGCGGTGAGGAAGCCCCGGCTGGCCCGGGTCAGCGCGCGCACCGCCGGCCCGCCGTAGTACTCGGAGAACACGGCGGCCGAGCGGCCGGTGGAGTGCTGGCCGGGAACCTGCTCCATCTCCAGCAGCACCACGGTCCCGTACGCGGCGAGGTGGTGCCCGGCGCTGGCGCCCGCGATTCCGCCGCCGATGACCAAATAGTCGATCATCGATTGAACGGTAGTCGGCGAGCCCGGCGGGGACAAGGGTCGCCGAACATCGATCTTCCCGCCGCAGCCGCAGCCGCAGCCGCAGCCGCAGCCGGAGTTCACGGCCGCGACCGCAGCCGCAGCCCTGGCCCCAGCCGGAGCCGGAGTCCACGGCTGCGGCCGCGGGTGAGCCGTGCGGCCCGCCGGTGCGGCGGGCCGCGTGGGTCAGGGGCCGCAGTAGAGCAGACGGTTCGGCGTGCCGCTGACCACGCCCGTCACCACTCCGGTCGTCGCCCTGCCGACCAGGTGCGCGGCCACCTGCGCCGGGCTCCAGGTCGGATTGGCCGAGAGGGCGAGCGCGGCGCAGCCGGTGACGTGCGCGGCGGCCATCGAGCTGCCGCTGATGGTGGTCACCGCCGCGTCGCCGGTGTGCCAGGTGGAGGTGATGTTGGCGCCGGGGGCGAACAGGTCGATGCAGCTGCCGTGGTTGCCGCTCGGCATCCGGGCGTCGGTGCTGGTGGTGCCCGCCACGGTGAGCGCCGCCGCGACCCGCGCCGGGGAGTAGCCGCAGGCGTTGGCGTTCGAGCTGCCCGCCGTGACGGCGTAGGTGACCCCGGACGAGATCGACCGGTTCACCGCGGCGTCCAGCGCCGTGCTGGCGCCGCCGCCGAGCGCCAGGAGCGCCACCGCCGGCCGCACGGCGTTCGCGGTGACCCAGTCCACCCCGGCGATCACCTGGGAGAAGGTGCCGCTGCCGGCGCAGTTGAGCACCCGTACCGGCCGCAGTCGGATTTCCTTCGCCACCCCGTGCCGGGTGCCGCCGATGGTGCCGGCGAGATGGGTGCCGTGGCCGTTGCAGTCGTCCGCCGGGCCGCCGTCGACGAGGTCGACGCCGCCGCCGGCCCGGACGCCGAAGTCGCCGTGCGTGCTCCGGATGCCGGTGTCGATGACGTACGCGTGCACGTTGTGCGCGGTGTTCGGGTAGGCGTACCGGCCGTCGAGCGGGAGGTTGCGCTGGTCGATGCGGTCCAGGCCCCACGACGGCGGGTTGAGCTGCACGCCCGGCCCGACGAGGGTCACCACCCGGTCCCGCTCCACGTACGCCACGGCCGGGTCGGCGGCGAGCCGCCGGGCGGCCCGCTCCGGCAGGTGCGCCACGAATCCGTTGAGCGCGTGCCCGTAGACGCGGTCGACGGTGGCCCCGTAGCGGTCGGCCAGCCGCCCGGCGGCGTCCGTGACGGTGGCCCGCCGGTCGCCGGCGCGTCCGATCGCGTCGTCCCTGAGCACCACGACGTATCCGTCGGTCACCGCGTTCGGGGCGTCGGCGTGCAGGATCTCGCCGGTGGCCGGGGCGGCCGCCGCGGGGGTGCCCATCGCGGCGACAACCGCGGCGGCGGCGAGTACGCCCACCGTGCGGGCCCGCCATCGCCGGGTACGGGGAAGTGTCATCTGCCGGTCCTCCTCCTGTCGGCTCCGCGCCGGCTCGTGACCGGACGCGGAGCAGCCTGGCCGTTGAGAGGAGGCTATCGGCTATATAGATCCATCTGAATGCCTGTCGGGGTGTCGGCTACCCGGCGAACCGATAGAGCACGAAACCGTACGGGGACTCCGCCCCGGCGCCCCCGCTCTGCCTGCCGGCACCGCAGGCGATCACGCTGGTGTTCCACGAGCAGCTGTCGCTGCGTACGTCCGCCAGCTGGCCCAGCTCGGTCACCTCACCCGAGCCCACCGACAGCCCGGCGACGCTGCGGTCGTCCTCGGCGGAGCTGGGCGGGTCGGCCAGGAGCAGCAGGTTGCCCGCGTCGAGCCGGACCGCCACCCCGCCACGGTCGGAGAGCACGGCGCGACCGTCGGGGTCGAACAGCGTGCCGGCCGACTCCGGGGAGGTCCGCCGGGCGAGCAGGTGCTCGCCGAGGGGCACGAGCCGGGTCGCCCGGGGCGCCTTCCACCGGCTCACCTTCTCCTCGGTGGCCGCCACGACCTCGGTGGTCTCGTCGTCGCCGCCGGTCACCTCCAGCAGGCACGCCCGCCGCTCGCCGCAGGGCACCAGGGCCTCCGGGCGGCGCTTGTCGTCCTCGGCCGTGTACAGCACCTTCGGCTGGGCGTCGCCCGTCAGGTCGTACGCGAGCAGCTGGTAACCGGCGTCGTCGCGGGCCACGTAGAGGCGGTCCTCGTGCGCCACCACCAGGTCGTCGTGGTCGGCCACCCCGGCGCGGGTGCGGACCACCTGGCCGCTGCCCATGTCGACCAGTCGGACGGACCGGTCCGCGCCCACCTGCACGATCCGGTTGACCTCGCCGCGCCAGGGATCGCGCGGGGAGCCGTCGAGGAAGGCCGGGCCGCCCAGGGCCTTGTCGGTGGTGACCGGGTGGACGCTGGTGCGGGCGTTGTCGTACTCGTCGCGCGGGCTGGGCTGCGACCAGACCTCCCCGCCGTCGCCCAGGCGCAGCCCGACGAGCCGCTTCCCCTCGCGGTCCACCTGCACCGCGACGCCGTCGCCGAAGATCACGTCGTCGTTGCCCAGGATCGACCGGCGCCACCGCTGGTCGCCGGAGGCGCCGTCGAGCAGCACGAGGTCCCGGGGGGTGTCGTCGCCGATGGCGTCGGCGAAGACCGCGACCGCGCCGGGCAGGGCGACGATCCCCTTCCACCGGTCGGAGGACACCGCGGTCTGCTTCCGCCACTTCACCGCGCCGGTGCCGGCGTCGACCGCCACCACCTCCAGCCGTCCGTCGCCGAGCGGATACCCGAGATAGGCCCGCTGCCCGAGGACCGCGGTGAACATGTCCGCCGGTCGTTCCGTGCCGGCGGGCACCCGGGTCAGCTGGTCGACGGTCCGGAACTCCAGGGCGGGGTAGCGGTCCCGGGTCAGGTACAGCACCGCCGCCGTCGCCACGCCGGCGAGCGCGAGGACGGCGGCGAGCGAGACCCACAGCGCCCGGCGTCGGGGGAGCGCCAGCCCACTCCGGCCGCCGCCGGGTGACGGCGACACCGGCGTGCCGGAGACGGGTACGCCCGGCCACGCCCCCGCAGGACCACCTTGCGGTACGCCCGGCGGTGCGTACGGTGCCGCGCCTTCGGCCGGTGCGCCCGACGGGCCCGCAGCCGGCGCCCACGGCGGTGCGAACGGTGACGGGCCTGCGCCCGGCGGCGCGAACGGGTCGGCCGGTGACGGTGCGGCGGGCACGGTCGGGGCGGTCGGCGGCCCGGCGACCATGGTCGGCGTCAGCCCGGCGGGCAGGGCCGGCGTGACGCCCTCCGGTCCGGCGACGGCGGTCGGCGTGGGGGCCGGGCCGGCGGGCACTGTCGGCGCACTGCCGTCCTGGCCGCTGGCGCCGTCCCCTTGCGCGGCGGGCGCGTGCGGCGTGCTGCCGGCGGATGCGGGCTGCGCCGGCACGGCGGGCGGTGCTGGTGCGGGGGCCTGTGGTGCCGGCGCGGCGGGATCGGGCTGTGGTACTCCGGCCGGTTGCGCCGGGGCGGGGGGTTGCGCGGGTGCGGCGGCGGGCGCGGCGAAGGCGTCGGCGGCCCGGGCACGTCGGGGCAGGGGCAGGTCGGTCAGCGCCCCCTCGGCCACCGGCAGCTCCGGCTGCTCCAGCACGGTCGGGGCGATGCCCAGCTCGGCGTGCAGCAGCCGGGCCACCATCGGCATCCGGGTGGCACCACCGACCAGGAACAGGCCGGAGAGCTGCTGCGGGTCGAGGCCGGCCGCGCCGATCACGTCCCGGGCCACCGCCACCGCCCGGCCCAGCAGCGGCCCGGCCACCCGCTCCAGGTCGGCCCGGGTGAGCGTGACCGCCGCCTCCACCCCCGGCACGGCCACCGGCGCCGCCGGCACCCGCGACAGCATCTCCTTCGCGCCCCGGACGTTCTCCCAGAGCTCGTGGCGCTCCCGCCACTGGGTCGCGGACTCCGGGCGGGTCAGCCGCTCCCACCGGTCGGGGTGCGCCTCGGCGACCAGCTCGCCGAGCCGGGCCAGCAGGGCCACGTCCACGTCCAGGCCACCGAGGTCGTCCGCGCCGCCCGCGGTGACGACCGTGAACCCGGAGTCGCCCCACGGGTCGGCGCCCTCGTTGCGCAGCACCGCGACGTCCAGCGTTCCGGCGCCGAAGTCGAAGACCGCGATCGTTCCGCCCACCGGCACCGGGCGGCGCAGCACCTGCGTGTAGTAGCGGGCGGCGGCCACCGGTTCCCGCAGCAGCCGGGTGCCCGGCGGCGTGGGACCGGAGAGCGTGTGCTCGGCCGCCGACGGCCAGCCGGCCGTCGCCAGGGCGTCGGCCAGCACCTGGCGGCGGGCGGCGTCCCAGGTCGCCGGGCACGTCAGCACCGCCGGGGGCAGGAACCCGACCGCCTCGACGGCCGCCCGGGCCACCGCGTGCAGCGTCGCGGCCAGCAGTTCGGCCGGCGGATACCGGCGGTCACCCAACACGACGGCGGGCTCGTCGATGCGCCGCTTCGGGTTGGGCTCGTACCGGCCCGGATCGGTGCGGGCGAGCCGCTGGGCGTCCCGGCCGGCGTGCAGCAGCCCGTCCGCGTCGGCGTACACGCCGGAGGGGATGATCGGCTGCCCGTCCACGAGCAGTGGCCGGGTGTGCCCGTCGGGCCGACGCAGCACGGCGACGGTGTGGGACGTGCCGAGGTCGACGCCGAGGGCGTACCCCTCGTGCTGGCCTGCCATCTGCCGTTACCTCCGCGGGACGAGGGGATGCCCGGCCCCGAATCGTACGCAGCAGCCGCACCAGCGCCGATCGCGCCCTGACGTGCGGCTCAGGCAGCGCGGACCCTCACCCGACGACCAGGTCCAGGCCGGCGATCTGCTCGGGGTCGGCGACCACCTCGATGCCGAGGATCCGGTCGGTGACCACGAAGCTGAGCACCAGGCGGGTACGGCCGTCGACGAGCACCACCGCCCCCGGTGCGCCGTCCACGAACGCCGGGACCGCCCCCTGCGCCTTGCCGGAGAAGAAACTGGCGACCGTGGACGAGCCGCGTGCCTCGCCGGCCCCACCCATCCGCACGGCCGCCGCGTCGGAACGCAGGACGACGTGCGGGTCGAGCAGGGTGAGCAGGTCGTCGAAGCGCCCCTCGCGGGACGCGGCGAGGAACGCCTCGACGGTCCCACGCTGCCGGGCCCGGTCGGCCTCCGGCGCCGGCGACCCGCCCTGCACACGCCGGCGGGCCCGGCTGGCGATCTGCCGTACGGCGGCCGGGCTGCGGTCGACCACGGGCGCGAGCTCGTCGAAGGAGACCGCGAACATGTCGTGCAGCACGAACACGAGCCGCTCGGTGGGGCCGAGGGTCCGGAGCACCACGTCCAGCGCGCGCCCGACCGACTCCGTGAGCATCGCCTCCCGCTCGGGGTCGGCCTCGCCGGCGCCGGGCGTGGTCGACTCGTCGGCGGCCACGTCGGCGGGCCGCTCGTGCCGCGCGGCGCTGGAGCCCAGCCGGTCGAGGCAGACCCGCCCGACGGTGGTGGTGAGCCAGCCCGGCAGGTTCTCGATGCCGTCGACGTCGGCGCGGCTGAGCCGCAGCCAGGTGTCCTGGACCGCGTCGTCGGCCTCGGCCCGGGAACCGAGCATCCGCTGGGCCACGGAGCGCAGCCGTTGGCGCTGCTCCTCGAAGCGCTCGGCGAGCAGGTCGGTGTCGCTCACGGCATCGCCATCCCGGCCGACCTCCGGCTCTCGTGTGGCCCGGGTCACATCTGTCACGTCGCCCCTCCGGCTGTCGACAGCCGGGTGACGAAGAGGAAAGCGCTGCGGCGGGGGCGTCGGCAGCGTAACAGGAAGGACGGCACACGATGTCCGTACAGGCCCGTATGCAGAACCCCGCGACCCTGCTTCCCGACGCGGTGAAGGCGATCAATCTGCTCTACAAGGCGGCCCACTCGGCCGGGGTCCCGGGGAGCACCCTGGAGCTGGTCCACCTGCGGGCCAGCCAGATCAACGGGTGCAGCGCCTGCCTCGACTCCGGTGCCCGCAACGCCCGGAAGGCGGGGGAGACCGAGGAGCGGCTGTTCGCGCTGGCCGCCTGGCGGGAGACGCCGTACTTCACCGACGCCGAGCGGGCCGCGCTCGCGCTCGCCGAGTCCGCGACCCGGCTGGCCGACCGGGCCGACCCCGTGCCCGACGAGGTGTGGGACGAGGCCGCCCGGCACTTCGAGGAGAAGGAACTGGCCGCGCTGGTGCTCTGGCTCGCCACCACCAACTTCTTCAACCGGTTGAACGCCACCACCCGCCAGCCCGCCCCCCAGAACTGGGGCTGAGCGGCGACCGACCCGGGCGTACGGCGCGCGCCGCCGCACGCCCGGGTCGCCGCGTACGGCAAGGGGCGCTCAGACGGTGTGCACCAGCCGGAAGCGCTCGAGCAGCACCGCGGTGTCGTCGTCGACGGTGAAGCCCGGGTCACCCAGTTCCGCGCGCACCTCCGCGCTGTGCCAGAACGTCTCGTGCCCGGCCCGCCACTGCGCCACCGACTCGTACCCCTCGCCCTCGTCGAGGGCGTGCTGCAGGTCGACGTCGCCGAGCCGGACCACGCGTACCTCGGTCACCTCGATCACCGCGACCCGCCGGCCCGCCGAGTCGACCACCGCCGAGCGCTCACCCACCTCGGGCATCGGCTCGTCCGTCCGCTCGTAGCCGAGCACGAGGCTGGACGTCGACGTCTTCGCGCCGGACAGGATCGCGGCCACCAGCTGGTCCCGCAACGGCCCGGGGAACGCGAACTCCGCAGGGGAAAGATCATCAAGTTCCACGTCCGAAGGGTACGCGCCAGCGCTGCTCGGGGCGGTGCTTCGGTCAGCGCCCTGACGTACGTTCCGGACCAGGCGGTAAGTGCGTAGCGTGTCGTTGCCCGTGTTGGGACACTGCGCCGGTGACCGGTTCCGCAGTGCCTCAGCTGCTTCGGCCTCGTGCCCTGAGGACCGGAGATCTCGTCGTCATCGCATCGCTGTCCGGGCCGCTCCATGCCGCTTTCGAGCCCGACCTCGAGCAGGCGATGGTCGTGCTCGAGCGGATGGGATTTCGCGTGCGTCGGGCTCCGCTACTCGAGGCAGGGCGGCACCATTGGTGGAGCGCGGCTACGCCGGCGGAGATCGCCAGGGAATTCAATGCTCTTCTGCGTGATCCTGAGGTGCGCGCCATCATCGCGCACGACGGTGGCCAGACGGCGCTGGGCTACCTCGACCTGATCGACGTTGCGGCGATCGCTGCCGACCCCAAGCCGATCCTCTGCTACAGCGACATCTCGCTGCTGCATCTGGTGCTCTACGCACGCACGGGACTCGTCGGGTTCCATGCCGACCTGGCCACGCCTGGACTCGGCGGGGCATGGCAGGTTGCGCCCGCAGCGCGCCGAGCGCAACTTGAAAGGCTCTATTCGACGTTGCTGACCAGTACGGAGGCCATCGGTGCGCTGCCGGCCACCCCATCGTGGGAGTGCTGGCGTGCCGGTCGTGCCGAAGGCCGGCTGATCGGCGGGGTGATCAATCGTATTGTGCTGGCGCAGGCGACGCCCTACGCGCTGCCGCTCGAGTGGTTCGACGGCGCGGTGCTGTTCTGGGAGGAGATGGACGGCCACGCGTCGTACGTGTGGAGCTACCTGCAGGTGTTGCGGCACTGCGGCATCCTCGATCGGATCTCCGGCATGGTCGTGGGCGTCCCGTACGCGATCGACGGGCTCGGGGCGCCCGACGCGTCCCCGACGCTGCCCGAGATGGTCCTCGACGTCCTCGGTGAACGTGACATCCCGGTCCTGGGTAACGTCGAGTTCGGACACGCCGGCCCGAATCTGCCGATGCCGGTCGGCATCCACGTCGGCCTGGATGCCCAGCAGCGGACGTTGTCACTGCTCGAGCCGGCGGTACGGCCGCATACGGCAACGGGACCGGTCGGCTGAGCAACACGGATCGGTCAGGGGCATTGACGAGTCGGCGAAGGTAAGGGACGGCCGGGAACCGGACTGTCGCCCACCGGCACGAGGACCCGCTTCGGGCGGCACGGCCGGCGCTACTGGCCCGCCATGGCACGCAAGATCAGAGAGAGCTGGGACGAGAGCGGCCCAGGCTCGGCGACAATGCCGCTGACCTGGGCCGGTACTGCTGGAGCGGGCGACGAGAATCGAACTCGCACCGTCAGTTTGGAAGATCGTTCTCGGCTGACCTGATCTGTCTGGAACGCCTGGTCAGCGGTGCTGTCGTGCTGCCCGATCATGACCGCTGCTGACCGCCTGGGACACCGGCTACTGGCACGTGGCTGGCACGGCTGAGCGTCGGGCGCGCGGCTCTCCGGCGGCGTACGGCTTACCGCCCCCGGCCGTTCGGGCCGGGGGCGGCTTGCCGTGTCGCCGGCTTTCCGCGCGCCTGGGCCCCGGTACCCGGTGGCAAGCCGCGAAGCGGCGCGGCAGCCGATCGCCCCAGCCCTCCACGGACGCTGACCACCTTGCGATCGCGTCTGACGCTGAGTGCTGTCAGCATCCGACTGCTGCTGGTTAGCTAGCGGTGTCGCATTGTCGTACGCTGCTCGGGCGGATGGGCCGAAGTGAAGATCCGTCGCGGAGGCTACAAGACCTTCGTCGCTTTCATCTGATGTTGACCGCCGTTACCCCTGATCGATTGGTTGATCGGTCGCGTGTGGGACACGCACACGAGGAGTTTTGCTGTGGCTGAAACCCTGACCGGCGGTCCCGTTAGCCAGCCTGAGGAGGTCCAAGTGACACCAGGGGTGCGGGCGCTCATTGAGGCGGCTCGGGTGTCGGAGGCCATGAGTGCGAGGTTCGCGGAGCAGGTGACCCCGGGGGTGCGGGCGCTCATTGAGGCGGCTCGGGTGTCGGAGGCCATGAGTGCGAGGTTCGCGGAGCAGGTGACCCCGGGGGTGCGGGCGCTCATTGAGGCGGCTCGGGTGTCGGAGGCCCATGAGTGCGAGGTTCGCCGAGCAGGTGACCCCCGCGCTGAAGACCTTGGCCCAGGCACACCGGCTCACCCTGAAACAGGTCGACTCCGGCGTCTGGGAACAGCTTGCAACCAGTGCCAATCTCTTCGCCTCCGTTGGCATCGCTAGCCTCGGTCTTTCACTCGAGTGCGGTGTCATAGCCGCTTCTCGATGGATCTGATTCGCGTGATTGCCGCTGTTTTGGTCGCATGCTGAGGACCCGGCGTGGGGCCGGGTTCCTCCGTGTTGCTGGTTGTGGCGTGAAGTCCGGGGTCAGCCGGTAGGTCGGGGTAGCGCGGCGAGTGTGCTGAATGCGCTGGTCAGGGCGTCGGTCCAGGGCCAGTTGGCGGCGATGGCCAGGCGGGTTCGCCGGGCGGTGCGGGTGATCCGCCCCGCGACGTGCAGCAGCCGGTAGCGCAGCTTCTTCGGCTCGGCGGTGGCCAACTCGCCGTCCAGGAGCAGGACCTGGGTCCAGGAGAGCAGGTCGATGCCGGTCAGGGCGAGTTGGAGCCAGGCCTGATTGATCGCGAAGTGCCGGGACGGGAACCGGCCGAAGCCGGTGTTCTTCCCGCAGCGGATCCGGTCCTCGACGCGGGCGTGACCGCGGTGGCGGGCCTCCAAGAACTGGACGCTGCCGCCGCCGGGTGGGGTGTCGGTGGCGACGACTTGATGCCGCCAGCCTTCGATGGTGTCGAACAGCGACAGCTGGGCGCCGGGGTGCGGGCGTTCCCGGCGGACGATGAACCGGGTGCCCTGCGGCCAGCCGGTCGGGTCGAACAGGCCGGTGATCTCGCAGACCTCGGCATGCTCGCGCAGGTCACCGCTGGTGTCCAGGGCGGGAACCCAGCTGGTCGCGGCCCGTATCGCCGCCCGCACGCCTTCGGTGATCGCGGCACCGACGGAGAACCGGATGTCCAGGTGCTGCTCGCGCAAGGATCGGATGTGGGCGAGGAACCCGTGGCTGGAACCGGCCGAATCGGCGCGGAGCAGGATTGGGGTGCCATACCGATGCTGGTCGGGGATCTGGGCGAGGGCTTGGTCGAGCACGGTGATGTGATCGGCGGTGGTGTTCGAGCCGGCCCGGCCTTCGCGCAGCAGTCCGGCGAGGGCTTCGCCGGTGTTGTCCAGGAAGCAGAGCAACGGGTGGAAGCCGAAGGTCTTCTTCCAGGTGCGGGTCGCCGATTCCTTCTCGGAGTGGCAGAGCACGATCGTCGCGTCGATATCCAGGATCAGCCCGTCGACTGGCAGGCCGGCCGCGCAGGCCCGCGGCAGGTCACCGCGGGTGTCAGCATGCTGGGCCCAGGCGACCTCACGGGCTTGGGCCCGAGCGGACCGCAGCACGGCGAGTGTCGCCTCGTCCAACTGCGATAACAGCCGCCAGGCGGTCGGGTCCGAGGCGACCGGCCCGAACAGGTCAGCCTGGTTACGCAGCACCGCCAGGTCGGCGATGGCCTCGCCGCCGTCAGCCAGCATCACCGCCAGATCGACGGCGATCCGACCCGGGTCGTGTCCGCGCTGCCGTTGCCGCAAACCAGCCAGGGCCTGACTGAATGCGCTGGTCAACCCGGTCGCATCAGCAAGGTCGGCGAGCAGCCGGGCACCGGCGTGACCGACCACGCCCCGCCCACCCCCGGTCACCATGATCTTCGGACGCCTTGCGGTAGCCTTCACCCAGCAAGTGCCTTCCGTGACGGGTTAACAGGACTCTCGACAAGCCCTATTTTCCCTGATCAGAAGGCACTTCTTCGTTCTCGGTCCACTCCTTGGACAGCCCTCAACGAAGGGCCGAGGCTAGCGTCCTCCGAGAGGATGCCTCCGGCCTTATTGAACATCCCACTGCGTGGCTGGATGAGGTCGAGGAAGCTGCAAGGGCCGGTGACGAACGGGCCGGAGATGCTCTCCTCCTGGTCCGCTACCTTTTCGGGTGCTTCCTGCTTCTGGCCCAGCGTCTGAACCCCTCAGCCAGGGCGATCGAGAGGGTAGGTGCGTTGGTCGCTCTCTCTGTCCTGATGACCGTCGTGGTGGGGACGACGTACGCCAATAGCCCGAAGACCTTGGAGAAGTGGGACACCTTGCTCGGTACACCCCTTGGAATCCTCGGGGTTTACTTGGCCATCTCTGGCTCTGGCGGCAACCGACCGCGGAGACAGAAGCCCAGCCTGAACAGGCGAGGTAGCAGTAAGCCTCGAAGGAGATTGCTCACCCGGTACCGCCACCGATAGTTGGCGGATCTCCGAGGAGGGCCGGGGATCGGGATGGAACCCTGGGGTCTTCAGATCGTGTCGTCTCTCGGCGTGGCCGGCTCGCCCGGCCGATGCCGGCCGGAGGCCGCCAGCAGGCCGGGGCCGGGCCGGCGCGGCCCGCTTGCGGGCCGCCTTGATCCAAAAGAGGACGTTTCGGCAAGAGTGCCGATCAAATGCCTACTTTGCCGCTGCGGGAGATGACATGACGACATCGCGTCAGGAGATGACACCCCTCGGGTCTGTCCGGTGGACCTAAGACCAGGCATAATTCACGCGTGGCTTTGAAGGACGGTACGCGCACGCGATTCAGGCGTCGGCAGGTGCCGATTTCCCTGATCCGGGACCAGTTGTGGACGAAGGTTGGCGAGGAAGAGTACTCCGCAGCGGGAGAGAAGTACCGCTCCGCGATTCTGGAGCAGTACAAGCTTTACGTCGAGATGGCCGACCGGATTGGTGCCCGTCGCAGCCTGACCAACACCTTCTTCTTAACCGTCAACACCGCGCTTTCTAGCGCATCGGCCATCTTTTCGGCGGATTATTCTGGAAAGGTGTCAACTCTTGCAGTGATCTTGCTCATGCTGCTCGTTCAATGTGGAGCGTGGTTCTGGATTTTGCGCTCATACAGGCAGTTAAGTTCGGCTAAATTCCGAGTAGTCGGCGCCCTGGAGGAGAGGCTGCCGTGCTCCCCTTACTGGCGAGCTGAATGGGTGGGTGTCGGATCTGGCAAGGATCGTTCTCTTTATTGGCCGCTTACTCGCTTAGAGCAGGCCATCCCTTTGGCTTTTGGTGCGGCGTACGTGGCAATCTTCGTTCTAGTAATTACCTGAGCGAAGTTAGCTTTGCCGAACCTCGACGGCTGTCACCTATGCGACAGTGCGGCGCGGCAGGCTGCGCTAGCATCGCTCCCTCGCTCGACATTTGCTGATCTTGCCAAACAATCCAGCATCCTGGTGCTGACTGGAGGAACGTCTTGGAGCGGCTCTTTTTTGGATATAGCGCTAATCCTGCCCTCCTTCGTGAGACGCTTCACACAGCCTCCGCAGCGTTGGAGCGCAGCCAAAGCGTGGCGCAATCGGTTTCCTGGGAAGACTTAATGGTGGACGGAAGGCTTATCGTCCACGAGGTCGAAAACGCGATCGACAATTGCACATTCGGGCTGTTCGAGTTGTCGACACTGAGCGATAACGTCTTATTCGAATTGGGCTTGGCTGTCGGTAAACGTAAGCGTGTGGCGATTCTGCTTGACGGTCAGGACGCACATGCCGCGAAGGCGCTGCGGGACTTGGCGTTATTGGTCACTACTGGTACTACCTCTTATCGCAATGTTGAGGATCTTTGCACTAGGGTCTCTCGCCTGCTTGAGAAGCCGTCGGCGCCTCTTTGGGATGACTTGACCGGAGGAGTGGAGCTGCCTCCTCCGGTGGACCCGAGACTCTTCTACATGCCGAGTTTCAAAGAAGATGAGGCAAGTCAAAAGCTGTCTAGAGTCCTTGATTCATACGGCAAATTTGAGATCATAAACATTGACCTTGACGAGTATGGTGGAACTCCGCTCGCGTGGTTTGTTGAACAAATACACTCGGCTCAGGTCGCGGTCTTCCACCTTACCCCCACTCGCACCCTTCTCTCCGATGTGGTTAATGCGCGGGCATCGCTCCTAGCGGGAATTGCACGGGGCCTCGGGCGGGAAGTCCTCATTGTCATGGAGGATCAGGCAAAGCCGGCAATTGACTACCGGGATCTCGCGCTTCGCTACCGTTATGCGGCAGATTTGGAGAAGCAGGCGAGGGTCTGGCTAGAGAATATCCGCCAACCAGATCGTCGATCGGCGACTCGCGTTCGGAAGCATCTCAATGTCGAACTCGCGGCTCTTCGCTTCGGGAATCACGTAGCGGAGGGTGACAAAGAAGGCCTCGACCACTATTTCGTTGAGACGCGTGACTATCGAGACGTCATTGATGCTGCTGCAACGATCTTCACGGGGAAGAAGGGGACCGGAAAAACGGCCAACATGCTTCAAGCCGCAGAGGCATTGCGAACCGATGTGCGGAATCTCGTTTGCGTGGTTAAGCCGGCAAGCTATGAACTCGAAGCGCTCTTGGAAGTTTTAAGGAGGATCGAGTCCAGGCATTTGGGTGACTATTTGATTGAAGGGCTCTGGAAATATCTTCTATACACCGAGGTGGCGGCTAGAGCGATTGAAGAAGCTGAGAAGCGACCAGCCGGCATTCTCGGCGGATCGCCGATAGATCGGCTCCGCCAGTGCCTCGAAGAGCAGCATCTTGGATCAGATGCTAGCTTTTCAGTTCGGCTCGAAAGACTCGTTAAATCCCTTGACGCACTCTTGTCTAAGGGGGTTAACGAGCATGACGTTGAATTGTCCCGCCAGAAGGTCAACGCAGCCCTTTACGGCGATACCCTGAAAACCTTGCGGAATTTGATCGGTGGCGCACTTTTCGAGCGCAACCGAATAGCGATCCTGGTGGATAACCTTGATAAGGCGTGGCATAGAGGCGCCGACCTGGAGCTTCTCTCCAGGCTGCTCCTCGGCCTACTGACTGTGATCGGTAAAATTGTTGACGAGTTCAAGAAGGAGAGCTCCCGGAAGGCTGCCGTCAACCTGACGCTAACCGTATTTCTGCGCAGTGACATCTATGCCTTTGTTCGTCAGCACGCCCGTGAGCCGGACAAGATTTCTACTGTCGAGATCGAATGGAGGGACCCGGAGCTGCTTGCGCGGGTCCTAGAGGATCGCTTCCTGGCATCGTGGACAAAGAGCCAGAACGCGAACGATTTATGGCAACACGCCTTCGTTCCTCGTGTTAAGGGAATTCCCACGCGGGACTATATGCTTGCACGAGTTCAGCCTCGTCCGCGCGACCTGGTGTTTTTTGCGAATGCGGCTGTACTGCGCGCCAGTAATGCCAAGCATGAAAGAGTGCAGGAGATCGACATTCTCGAGGCCGAGAGTGCCTACAGCAACTTCGCATTTGAAGCTCTGTTGGTGGAGGGTGTCGCGGCGCAAATCGACTTGGAGCCAGTACTGATCGAGTTTGCGGGCGAAGACTCTATTATTTCCGAATCGCGACTGACGCGAATTCTCAAGGCTGGGTCAACTCTGGAGAGCAGGGATCACGTGTTGGCCGTTCTTCGGCGTTTGGGGTTTATCGGAATCGAAACGAGTGAGGCTGTTTTCGACTTCGGTGGCACGGAGGGAGAGATGCGTAGAGCAGATGTCCTGGCCCGCAAATTGACCAAGGGGAGGCGGAAGCCTCGTAGATTTCAAATCCATCCGGCGTATCGCCCTTACCTTGAGATTCGCGACGCCTAAGCTGCAATCCGCCGTTTGAGCTAGTGGCTTCTCTCTTTCATCCCGTTAAGGTCGTCTTACTGTGGGAGGCATCTGCTGACTAAGGGCAGGGCGTTTCTGCCCTATTGCTCAATAGGAGGGGAACCGTGTTCTAGATAGGCGCTCTTGCTCTCTTGCCGAGCCTTCAATGCTTCGTGGATGCGTCGAACGAGACGGGCTGGACAATGCAGCGAGAGTTCTTCATCGTGAATGAACCGCCAATGGCTCAACTCTCCGTCGGGGAAGGTGATTCGTCTCTGGTCGCTACCATCTAGCGATCCTGCATCGAAGACAAAGAGAATCTTGTCACCTTCGTTGGGGGCGGGTGCCCAGTCGACCGCCAGGAGGGGGCCTACTTCGATGACTAGTCCGAGTTCTTCGCGAATCTCGCGAACGCAAGCACTGCGGGGGGACTCTCCAGGCTCCACGTAACCGCCCGGAATATCCCAGTGTTGTTTGTAGGTCGGGCGTACGAGCAGCACTCGGCCTTCGTCGTCGAAGAAGAGGGCGCCTGCGGCGACGCGTGGGGTTGCCATGGGTGGCATCTCGTTGGCCGTCACCAGAGCAGCCTAGAGGGGCTGGGTTCAGTCGAGCACCTTGAGCCGTCGGGCCAGGCTGACCAGTTCGGCCGAGGGCTTGCCGCGCTGTCGGCGGATCCAGGTCAGGGCGAGTTGTCGGCTGAGGAAGTGGTGTCGGACCTGCTCGGGTGCCATCTGTTCGGCGTCGAGTAGTACGGCTTGGGCGTCGTCGATTCGGTTCCACGAGCTGTAGGCGCGGGCGACTTCGAGGGCGTGGCGCACGCGGCGTTCCATCGGCAGACCGGCGGTGTCGAGACGTGGCCCAAGGTCGATGGCGACTTGAAGATCGCCCAACTCGGCGGCGGTGGCGACGCGGTGGATGGCGACGTTGGTCGGGCCGAATGCGGTCCAGAGATGGTTGGCGTCCGCTCCGAGCTGACCGGCGGCCTGGTCGGCAGCGGCGAGGAAGGCGCGGGTGGTGCCGGCGTCGTTGGACCGTGCGGCGGCCATAGAGCCGGACAGGAACAAGGTCCCGTAGACGGAAAGCAGCGCGGGCGTGGCGTGCTTCAGGTGGGGCTCCAGGTAGCCGGCGGCGTCCTCGGTGAGGCGTACCGCTTCGGCGTAGCGCCCGGTGGCATGTAGGGCGTGGCCGACGGAGCGGAACAGGGAACCGGTGACGAGCGGGTCGCCAGTGGGGCGGACTGCGGCCAAGCCGCGGTCGGCGGCGATCCAGGCGAGGTCGCTTTCCCCGAGCTTGGTGAGCTGGGTAGCGGCGAGCTGGTACGTCAGGCCGAGTAGCCGGCGGGCGTGGTCCTGGTCGTCGCCGTCGTGGTGGTCGGCGGCGGCCTGGGCGCGGTGGAGCAGGTCGGGCAGGCGGCCGGTGACGTACCCGAATCGGGAGTCCTGGTAGGCGTCCCAGAGGGCGCCGACATGCTTCTTTAGCGCGGCGACGTTCGACGGCTCCGCGTCCGTGCCGGCGCCAAACGGGGCGATTGCGCGGTAGTTCATCAGGGCGGTGCGCAGGGCGGGCACGGTTTCGGTGCCGCTGTCGGCGGTCCAGTCGAGCAGTGATGGTTCGCCGAGCAGGTCGCCGAGGGAGATGTCCAGGACTTCGGCGAGGGACTTGATGACAGAGAGCCGGTCCAGCTCGATCCGGTTGTTCTCGATCTTACCCAGCCAGTCGGCCGTACGGCCGATGAGTCCGGCTAGGACTTCCTGGGACAGGCCGCGTCGTCTGCGGTACCAGGCGACGCGTTCGCCGATGGTCAGGGTGTTGGTCGTTCCGCGCACCGGTTCAATGTCTCCCCTCGGTCGGCTGCGACCCCGGAAGGATTTTCCGGGTCATTGGGCGGTATGTGCCACAACCTGTCTGCATGACGGGGCTGAACGTATCGAGCAACTGCCAATCCTGCTCGGGCGCGGGCTGGAAGTACACCCTTGCCCGCACCGCCATCCGGGGAATGGGGCGGGGGTCGGAGCGGACTCGTTCGCTTGCCCGTCGGTCCTGCCTGGACTGCGCGGGTTCCGGTCGCGCGGCGACCTGCTGAGGCTGGCCCGGGGTGGGTGCTGGCGTGGGACCGCGACCCGAAGGACGGCCCGTGAATGGCCCGCCCACCCCGGCGCCCCGCAAGCCGGCACCGCCCCGGCCGGGCGTGCCGGCGCCGGGTGACCTGGTGCTGATCGACGGTCGGGCGTCGGTGCAGTTCGGTGGCGATCGCGCGCTGTGGCTGCGGGTTACCTCGGTCTGCGATAAGCCGACGTACCACGGCTGGGTGTGGCTCACCGGCTACGCCATCAACCCGGCCACCGGTAAGGCGCTGGCGCGGCGGGAGGTCTTCGCGCAGATCGCCGGCCTTCAAATCCAGCGACGTACTACCAACAACGCGCCGCCTCGCAATGTGGCGCCGGTGATGAGGAGACGCGGTGTTTGACGTTCGGGTACGACTCGGCGCGGTGCTGACGATCGATGCGACAGATCGTCTCCTGCCGTCGGACGGGCCGGTGACGTTGTGGGTGACCGGGGTTCGGCTGGTGGCCAACCGTCCGCCGCAGGATGAGTGGATCTGGGTCGAGGGATTCAGGCTCGGTCCGTCCGGCCGTCACGGTCGGCAGGCGCAGATCCTGGTACGCGCGAGCAAGCTCCCGCCGGATGGGACGGACCGGTGAGCACCTACCTGTCCAGTGCGGTGCGCGACCAACTCCGGCCGCACAGGCGCAGCTTGACCAGCACACCCCGTCGAGCGCGGACGGGCGCTGCGCCACCTGCGGCGAGGAGGGTCCGTGCCCGCAGCGTCAGGCAGCGTTGCGGGTGTTCGGCCGGTACGGCTGCCTGCCGCGTCGGTGGCCGGGCGCGATTCGTCCGGATCGGTGGGAGCGCCGTCGTCGTGGTCGGGGTGGCTGGTCGCAGCGGTCGGGCGTGTGACGCCGGACGGCTGAGCTGACTTGTTCTGTCATGCAAACTTCCACGACCTCCGGCACACCGGCAACAACCTGGCGGCGGCGACCGGGGCGAGTACCCGGGACCTGATGCACCGGATGGGCCACGCGAGCATGCGGGCGGCCCTCATCTACCAGCACACGACGAGCGGGACCGGAGGTCGCCGACGCCATGGACCGCCGGATCGCGAAGCAGGCGAAGCAGGCGAAGCGGGCGATGGCGTCGGCCAAGGGGAGCAAGGCCAAGGTGACCAAGGGCAAGGCGGCCAAGCAGAAGCCGGCGGCGCGCAAGGCGACCAAGGACGCGAAGCCGAAGCGGCCGGCCCTCGAACCCGCCTTGGACGGCTCGGCCGACGCTACTGGCCCGCCACTGGCACGCGAGATCAGAGAGGGCTGAGACGAGAGCGGCCCAGGCTCGGCGAGAACGCCGCTGACCTGGGCCGGTACTGCTGGAGCGGGCGACGAGAATCGAACTCGCACCGTCAGTTTGGAAGACTGAAGCTCTGCCATTGAGCTACGCCCGCGTGCGCCCCGCCATCGCAGGGCGCGCCGACAGCGTACCGAATGACCCGCGTGCTCCGCGCGGCCGTATCCCCGGCGGGGTGGTGTCGGAGCGCCGGATGTCCGGTTGGTCCCCCTTCGGCGCGTTGAGGGACGCCCCGGGACTTCCGGCGGGTCGCGACGGCATAGACTGCTCGTCGCCACGGGGTGTGGCGCAGCTTGGTAGCGCACTCGCTTTGGGAGCGAGGGGCCGTGGGTTCAAATCCCGCCACCCCGACTGTCGTCCGCGGCCGGTCGCCGGGGTCGCCCTCCGTGCGGTCCCCGGCCGCTGCCGGTTCGTCCGGCCGGCTCGCCTACACTCGATGGGCTAATCACGCCCAGACTAAAACCGAGATCCGTCAAGGAGTACGCCTGTGAAGAGCACCGTCGAGACTCTGAGCCCGACGCGCGTGCGGCTCGCCATCGAGGTGCCGTTCGTCGAGCTCGAGCCGAGCCTCAGGAAGGCGTACCGGGAGATCGGGCAGCAGGTCCAGGTGCCCGGCTTCCGCAAGGGCAAGATTCCTGCGGCCGTGATCGACCAGCGGGTCGGCCGGGGCACCGTCCTCAACGAGGCGGTGCAGGAGGCCATCCCGCAGAACATCCTCGCCGCCGTCCGCGAGCACGACCTGAAGACGCTCGGCCGCCCCGAGGTCGAGATCACCGAGTTCAACGACGGTGACTCGCTGAACTTCACCGCCGAGGTCGACGTCCGCCCGGAGATCACCCTGCCGGACCCGGCCACCATCGAGGTGACCGTCGACGAGCTCCAGATCGACGACAGCGAGATCGACGAGCAGGTGAAGAGCCTGCGCGAGCGGTTCGCCACCCTGAAGACCGTCGAGCGGGCCGCCCAGGAGGGCGACTACGTCCAGATCGACCTGAACGCGACCGTCGACGGCGAGGACGTGCCGGGCGGCTCCGCCAGCAACATCTCCCACGAGGTCGGCAGCAAGCAGCTCCTCCCGGGCCTGGACGAGGCCGTCGTCGGCCTGGCCGCCGGCGAGGACACCAGCTTCACCACCCAGCTCGTCGGCGGCGACTTCGCCGGCCGCGACGCCGAGGTGGCGGTGACCGTCCGCACGGTCAAGGAGAAGGAGCTGCCGGAGCTCAACGACGAGTTCGCCCAGATGGCGAGCGAGTTCGACACCATCGAGGAGCTGCGCGGCGACCTGCGGGAGCGGGTCACCCGGGGCAAGCGGGTCGAGCAGATCTACGCCGCCCGCGACAAGGCGCTGGAGCAGATGGTGGCCGCCGCCGAGGTGCCGGCGCCGGAGGGCATCGTCCGCGAGGAGGTCGAGAGCCGCAAGCAGGCGATGGTCGACCAGCTCGAGCGGATCGGCGCCTCCCTGGAGGAATACCTCGCGGCCGAGGAGAAGACCGAGGAGCAGATCGACGCCGAGCTGACCGAGGCGGCGACCGAGGGCGTCAAGGTCCAGCTGCTGCTGGACACCCTGGCCGACGCCGAGGACGTGCAGGTCTCCGACGACGAGTTCGGCCACGAGATCGTGCACCGGGCCCAGCGCGCCGGGATGGCTCCGCAGCAGTACTACGACCAGCTGGTCCGCTCGGGCGCGGCCGGTGCCGTCTTCGGTGACGTGCGGCGGGGCAAGGCCCTGGCCTCGGTCATGGAGCGCATCAAGATCAAGGACGCGGCGGGCAACGAGGTCACCCTCGACGCGCTGCGCGCCGAGAACGAGGCCGAGCACAACCACGAGCACTGACAGTGCGGGGAGGCCGCCGTCCGCCGCCTGCGGTGGACGGCGGCCGATTCCCTTTTCGGGTACGCCTCGGCGGTACTGCGCTGATAGCGAACACTGCCCGGACCGGCGCTCTGCCATCCGGCTGAGCGGTTAGTGTCGGGTAGGACGGTACGGAGAGCGAAGGGCTGCCATGACCGACATGCACATCCAAGCGAAGCCGCTCCGGGCGATCGATGCCCGCGGTGGCGACACCATTGGCAACCTCGACGACTCGGTCTACAACCGGTTGCTCAAGGAACGCATCATCTTCCTCGGCAGCGAGGTGACCGACCAGGTCGCCAACCGCATCTGCGCGCAGCTCCTGCTGCTCGCCGCGGAGGACCCGGACCGCGACATCAACCTCTGGATCAACTCGCCGGGCGGGTCGGTCTACTCCGGCATGGCGATCTACGACACCATGCAGTTCATCGACAACGACGTCTCGACCGTGGCGATGGGCATGGCGGCGTCCATGGGTCAGCTGCTGCTCTGCGCCGGCACCAAGGGCAAGCGCTACGCCCTGCCGCACGCGCGGATCATGATGCACCAGCCCTCCGGCGGTCTCGGCGGCACCGCGTCCGACATCGCCATCCAGGCGGAGCAGATGCTCTACACCAAGCGGATGTTCCAGGAGCGGGTCGCGCACCACACCGGCCAGAGCCAGGCGCAGATCGAGGCGGACTCCGACCGCGACCGCTGGTTCACCGCCCAGGAGGCCCTGGACTACGGCTTCATCGACAAGGTGATCATCGGGGCCGCCCAGGTTCCGGATGGCGCCGGGACCCTGAGCTGAGGAGCTGACGATGACCGACCTGAGCCTGCCGCCCCAGTTCGCGGCCGTGCACAACCGCTACGTCCTGCCGTCGTTCGTCGAGCGCACGTCGTACGGGGTGAAGGAGTCCAACCCCTACAACAAGCTCTTCGAGGACCGGATCATCTTCCTCGGCGTCCAGGTCGACGACGCCTCGGCCAACGACGTGATGGCGCAGTTGCTGACGCTCGAGGGCACCGACCCGGACCGCGACATCATCATGTACATCAACTCGCCCGGCGGTTCGTTCACCGCCATGACGGCGATCTACGACACCATGCAGTACGTCCGTCCGGACATCTCGACGGTCTGCCTCGGCCAGGCCGCCAGCGCGGCCGCCGTGCTGCTGTCGGCCGGCACCCCGGGCAAGCGGATGGCGCTGCCGAACTCGCGGATCATCATCCACCAGCCGGCCACCGAGGGCGGCTACGGGCAGGGCTCGGACATCGAGATCCAGGCCCGGGAGATCCTGCGGATGCGGACGCAGCTCGAGGAGATGCTCTCCCGGCACTGCAACCGGCCGGTCGAGAAGGTCCGCAAGGACATCGACCGTGACAAGATCATGACGGCCGAGGAGTCCAAGGAGTACGGGCTGGTGGACACCATCCTCACCAGCCGCAAGAAGGGCCTGCTGGCGGCCAACGCCGCCAGCTGAACAGCTCGGGTCGCGGTCGGCCGGGAGTCCGCTCCCGGCCGACCGTCTGACACACCCGATTTGGGGGTCGGAGAAACCTCCGCCAGCGGGTAACGTCGGGTCTGTGCCGCTCCACCGGTCCGCCGGCGGGGTGAAACGAGCGGGTGAAACGAGGCGGACGCTTCCACGTCCGCAGGCGAGGGCCGGGTCTCCGGCCGACGAGTGCAGGGAGAAC
Source organism: Micromonospora sp. DT62 (assembly GCF_049847285.1). Lineage (NCBI taxonomy): Bacteria > Bacillati > Actinomycetota > Actinomycetes > Micromonosporales > Micromonosporaceae > Micromonospora > Micromonospora sp. DT62. The sequence goes on along the minus strand of NZ_JBNCOB010000002.1, from coordinate 3,117 downwards.
GTAGGTGGCACGGATCGGTGACGGCGGCGACCTACTGAAATGCTCGTTCTGCGGGAAGTCGCAGAAGCAGGTCAAGAAGCTCATCGCGGGCCCTGGGGTCTACATCTGCGACGAGTGCATCGATCTCTGTAACGAGATCATCGAGGAGGAGTTGGCCGAGTCCGGCGAGGTGAAGTGGGAAGAGCTTCCCAAGCCGATGGAGATCTGCCAGTTCCTCGACACCTACGTCGTCGGGCAGGACCAGGCCAAGAAGGCGCTCGCCGTCGCGGTCTACAACCACTACAAGCGGATCCAGGCCGAGGCGGCCGGCGCGCCGGGCTCCGGCAGTGACGCCGTCGAGCTGGCCAAGTCCAACATCCTGCTGCTCGGCCCGACAGGGTGTGGCAAGACCCACCTGGCGCAGACCCTGGCGCGGATGCTGAACGTGCCGTTCGCCATCGCCGACGCCACCGCGCTCACGGAGGCCGGCTACGTCGGCGAGGATGTGGAGAACATCCTCCTCAAGCTGATCCAGGCCGCCGACTACGACATCAAGCGCGCCGAGACCGGCATCATCTACATCGACGAGGTCGACAAGATCGCCCGTAAGTCGGAGAACCCGTCGATCACGCGGGACGTCTCCGGCGAGGGCGTCCAGCAGGCACTGCTCAAGATGCTGGAGGGCACGGTGGCCAACGTGCCGCCGCAGGGCGGGCGCAAGCATCCCCACCAGGAGTTCATCCAGATCGACACCACCAACGTGCTGTTCATCTGCGGTGGTGCCTTCGCCGGGCTCGACCAGATCATCGAGGCACGCAGGGGCCAGGGCGGCACCGGCTTCGGCGCCCGGCTGCGGTCGGTCTCCGAGCGGTCGACCGACGACATCTTCAGCCAGGTCATGCCGGAGGACATGCTGAAGTTCGGGCTGATCCCCGAGTTCGTCGGCCGGCTCCCCGTCATCACCAACGTGCGCAGCCTCGACCGCGCCGCCCTGGTGCGCATCCTCACCGAGCCGCGCAACGCTCTGGTCCGGCAGTACCAGCGCCTCTTCGAGCTCGACGGCGTCGAGCTGGAGTTCGATGAGCCGGCACTGGAGGCGATCGCCGACCAGGCCATGTTGCGCGGCACCGGCGCCCGCGGGCTGCGGGCCATCATCGAGGAGGTCCTGCTCTCCGCGATGTACGAGGTGCCGAGCAACCCCGACGCCGCCCGGGTGCTGATCACCCGCGAGGTGGTGCTCGAGAACGTCAACCCGACGATCGTTCCCCGCGAGTTCACCGGCCGGCGTGCCCGGCGGGACCGCGAGGAGAAGTCGGCCTGATCCACCACCGCCGCGCCCGACCGCTCCGGTCGGGCGCGGTGTCGTGTCCGGCCCGGCCGACGCCGGTGGACCCGACCAGCCGTGGCCGGGAGCCCCGCCACCTCTTCGACGCTGTCGCCGTGCCCCCTCCGGTCGTACGCTGATGCCCATGCGCGTCGCCGTCTGTCAGCTGAACTCCCGGGAAGACCGTAAGGCGAACCTCGCGGCCGCGGAGGCCCTGCTGGAACGCGCGGCGGCAGCCGGCGCGGACCTGGCGCTCCTGCCGGAGTGCGTCGACTACCTCGGCCCCACTGCGGGTCTCCCCGAACCGGAGCCGGTCGACGGCGAGGTCGGCCAGTTCTTCGCCGGCGTCGCCCGGCGCCTGGGCATGTGGCTGATCGCCGGGTCGATCCACGAACGCGGGCCGGATCCGGCCCGCACCTGGAACACCTCCCTGGTCTTCGACCGCTCCGGCACGCTCGCCGCCAGCTACCGCAAGATCCATCTGTACGACGTGGAGATCCCCGGCCGGGTCTCCTACCTGGAGTCGGCCACCGTGGCCGCGGGCGATCAGCCGGTGGTCGTCGACGTCGAGGGCCTTCGCGTGGGCCTGTCGATCTGCTACGACCTCCGGTTCCCGGAGCTGTACCGGCGGCTCGTGATCGAGGGCGGCGCCCAGTTGCTCGTGGTGCCGGCAGCCTTCACCCTCCACACGGGTAGGGATCACTGGGAGGTGCTGCTGCGCGCGCGGGCGATCGAGAACCAGTGCTTCGTGGCCGCGGCGGGGCAGACCGGCGACCACCAGCCGAGCCGGAGCTGTTACGGACGCAGCATGGTGGTCGACCCGTGGGGGACGGTGCTCACCCAGGTGCCCGACGGCCCGGGCCTGGCCGTCGCCGACCTCGATCTCGACCGGCTGCGGACCATCCGCGCCGAGCTGCCGAGCCTGGCGAACCGCCGCCTCTGACGCTCACCCCTGAAGCAGTACCCCCAGCACGGCGAAGCCGGCGATCGCGGCTGCCGTGACCAGGAGTGCCGTCGTCATGCGGGACCGACCACGGCGGGCCAGCCGAGCCACCGAGACCAGGACGACGAAGACCACGAAGGCGCCGATGACCAGCTGCCAGAACGGCAGCAGCAGTCCCGTCAGCGCGTCCTCGGCGAGCACGGTCACCCGGGTACGCGGGAGGTCAGCCATGACAGACACTCTGGCACGCCGGGACCGCCTTCGGACCCACGCGGTCGTCACGAATGCGCGACCGCGGCGGCCGTTCCGGACCCACAGTGACGAACGCCGATTTGCCTTCTCCGAGCGGGCGGCGTAACTTTCTCTCTGCACGCGGAAGGCCGGACAAACCGGCCGACAAGGGCACCAGGCTCGTGGCGGAGACGCCGGGCGAGGCTGAGGATCCGGGCGGTGCGAGGACACTCCAAGACGGGGTTGCGATCGCGAGGCCGGCCGGGTAGAGTTCGGAAGCCGGCAGGAGCCGGGCGGATGGCCACGAAGTGGCGATCGGCCGGTCTGCGGCTCCCCACGACAGCAACGACCGCCGTGATACGGCGAGCGTCATCGTGGAATCCGGAGCACATCCTTGATCACCTCGGACACGAGGTTGACGACGGGAAGTGAACCGAGTAAGGTAGAGAAGTTGCCCCAAGCGGGTTCCCACAATGTGGGACGCCCGAGTGGTGTGTGGTTGTTCTTTGAGAACTCAACAGGGTGCTTGATAAGCCAGTGCCAATTATGATTTATACCCCGGACTGGCAGACCATTTATGGTTTGTTGGTCTTGGATTCCTTTGGCAACACTTTTTGTTGTCGGGACAGTTTTTCAACAA